>CAYGNV010000189.1:2321-5125 GCA_964351355.1 uncultured Smithella sp. | reverse complement strand
GAAGCTGACGGCGAAATGATCGCCCCGCTGGTCACCACCGACACCAAAATCATTCCGCTGCAAATTGAAAAATATCTGAAAGCGGGGCAAAATCTAACCGAAGCGTTTAGACAGGCCGTTAATGATTTTAAAGGATCGCATGCCATCGTGATGACGAGTAACCTTGAGCCAGGCAAAATGTTTCTGGCTCTCAAAGGCAGCGGCCAATCCATTTATATCGGTGTAAATGCCGACCAATACATGTTTTCTTCGGAACTATACGGCCTGGTAGAGGTCATGCCGCGTTTTCTCAAGATGACCGGCGAGACGGTTAACGGTACGATTGCCGGTCAAATATTTATTCTTGATCAGAATCGCGGCGGCGGACTGGCGGGCCTTTCCGCCTGTTTCTATGACGGGACAGCCATTGAGCTCACCGACCGTCTTCTGCAAACAGCAGAGATCACCACGCGGGACATTGACCGCAGCGATTATCCGCATTTTTTTCTCAAGGAAATTTCCGAATCCGCCCTCTCCATCAAAAGAACCCTGCGTGGTAAATACCGAATCGTCGCATCCGGTCAATCCTTCCTTCAGGTCATGTTTAATCTGGGAACAGATATGGTTCCGGCCTCCGTGAAAAGAGGCCTCCAAAACGGCTCGATAAGAAACATCATCATCATCGGTCATGGGACCGCGGCCGTAGCGGGTCAGGCCGTGGCCGACGCGCTCATCCATTACCTCCAAGGAGCGCCTCTTAAAATCCTGGCCTGCATCGCATCAGAATTAAGCGGTTTCGGACTGAAAGACGATCTGACCGACACGCTGGTCATCCCGATCACGCAATCAGGCACAACCACAGACACCAATCGGGCCGTGGCCATGTCCCGGGAACGCGGCGCGCATATCATCTCCATTGTCAACCGCCGGCAATCGGACATCACCGCCAAATCACACGGCGTATTTTATACCAGCGACGGACGTGATATTGAAATGTCGGTTGCTTCCACCAAAGCTTTTTATGCCCAGATTGTCGCGGGACAGGTGCTAGCCCTTTATTTTGCCCAACTGCTGAGGTCGCGCACCGACGAGGACATCGCGGCGGCGCTCAGGCATCTTGAATCCACACCTCGTCTGATGGATCGGATTTTCGAGAACCGCTCCGCCATTGCCGCTTCGGTGAAAAGAACCGCGGGGAAACGTTTCTGGGCAATTGTGGGCAGTGGACCCAACAAGGCGGCAGCCGACGAGATACGCATTAAGCTCAGTGAACTTTGCTATAAAACAATTTCCTCCGATATTGTGGAAAACAAAAAACATATCGATCTGTCTGCCGAACCGCTCATTCTGGTCTGCGCCTCCGGCAATCCTCAAGCCGTTGTGGAAGATGTCGTCAAAGACGTGGCGATTTTCAAAGCGCATAAAGCAGCCGTCATTGTTTTTGCAGATGAAGGCGATCACCGTTTTGATCAAATCGCCGACGCAGTCATTGCCATCCCCGTGGCGCCTTCGCCATTACCGGTTATTCTTAACACGATGGCCGGCCATTTGTGGGGCTATTACGCAGCATGTGCCATCGATGAAGAGGCACAAATCTTCCGCGAATTCCGCAGCCGATTATCAGCGGAATTTATGGAAAGGACAAAAAATAAATTATCTATTTTTGACATGATTTCCGATATTACTTTCCGTCGGGTAATCAATGATTTTTACGCCCTTTTCAATCATCATCGCCTAAACGAATCGTTCGGCGTGCTGGAGGGCAAAACCATTGCTGATCTCACGCTTCTGCTCAAATATGCCGCAGGCAAACTGCCTCTGCAGGACATTCGCCAGGAATTCAAAGGAGAAGAGGATCTGCTCAATCCGTTTGATCTTCTGGACGCGATGCTCGGAACGGCTATTGATGAGTTGACTCGTCCGATTGACGCCATCCGCCATCAGGCCAAAACCGTCACAGTGGGCACCAGCCGGAAAGAGAAAGAGCTCAAAGGCATCGTTTTCGACCTGCTCGAAACCCTCCATTTTTCCGTGAAAAATCTGACCTACCGGAACATCCTGACGATCAACCGTATCCAACCGGCCATTGCGGCTATGCGGGGGTATGTCATCTATAATATCAGGGGTCTTGACGAACAGGGCAATCCAGAGGAAGGCTCAACAATTGTCATACAAAAAAAAGATGGCGTGGCGGCAAAAATGAAATCCCGCGCCGATCAGCCCACGGGGCTTATGGGAATCAAAAGAACCATTGTTAGTACCGGCCATGTTTATATTGGCAAGGGTAAGTCTGACGGAGCACCCCTTGTGGTTTTACCCCTTTTGGGAAAAAATAATGAGGTGGAAAACATTCTCTTAATTCATATTGATTACCAGGAAGGGCTGTCGCTCAAGGAAAAGAGAAACGTCTTGGGTTATCTTTACGATGATATCCGAAATCTCATCAATGAATATAACCTTTCCTGGCAGGATGAATATCTGGAAAACATTTCACTCGCCTCACTCTTCAGCGAACCTGTTGAAGTGATCGCCGGACAGATAAAAACCCAGTTTGGCAAGCAACAGACAACCATAAACCATCCGTGACGGCTGATATTATAAATTCCCTATCGGTAAGTTGCACATTATTTACTTGACAGCCGCTTTCAATCGCACTATAACATTAAAGCTCAACTTTAATGTTTGGTCTGACGAATGAAACTAAAAATCGGCGAAATAGCAAAACGAAGCAATGTCCCAGCCTCAACCATCCGCTACTATGTCGGAGAGGGACTTTTGCCAAGGCCCGAAAAAGCCAATGAAAAAATGGCCTACTACGACGAAGC
>CAYGNV010000189.1:461-2221 GCA_964351355.1 uncultured Smithella sp. | reverse complement strand
CGCGATTATCTGCTGCGGCGTCTGTTTCAGCGGCAGGTGGAGCAAAATATTCAAAAGAGTTTGAAGTCATCAAAGAACAAGACCGCGAAGATTAGGCGGCAAAAAATAATCTGAGGAGGCATCTATGTTTAAAACAGCAATTACGGAAATGTTCGGCGTGAAGTACCCGATTATCTGCGGGGCGATGATGTGGCTTTGCAAACCGAACCTGTGCGCGGCGGTGTCCAACGCGGGCGGCATCGGCAATCTGACCGCAGGCAACTATGAAACGGCGGACGACTTACGCGCGGCCATCCGGGAAACACGCAAACTCACCGATAAGCCCTTCTTTGTGGCGATTACGCTTTTACCGTCGGTGCGGATCACGCCGGAACACCACAAGATGTATGTTAAAGTCTGCGCTGAAGAAAGGGTTGCCGGCATTGAGTTTTCCGGAACACCGCTGGATAAGGTGGCGGGAATGGAAGCGGTTGACCTGCTCAAGAAAGCCAACGTAAAAATGTTTCACAAAGTTGGTGCGTTGCGGCACGCGGCGCATGCGGAAAAAATCGGTTTTGACGGCATTTACGCGGCGGGCATTGAAGAAGGCGGCCACCCGTTGAATGACGATGTCACGTCCATGGTGCTGACACCCAGGATTGTTTCTTCGGTAAAGATTCCCGTGGTCACTGTCGGCGGAATCGCGGACGGATGGGGGCTCGCTGCAGCATTGTCGCTGGGCGCCGAAGGCGTAATGATGGCCAGCCGCTTTATTGCCACAAAGGAATGCGAGGTTCACGAAAACATCAAACAGGAACTGATCCGCAGGCAGGAATTTGATACGGTGATTTACGGAAAATCCATCGGTCTGCAGGGGCGCGGCCTGAAATCTAAAGTTATTGAAGAAGTGCTGGCCATTGAAGCAAGACACGGCGGATTTGAAGAGCTTATCCCTCTTTTGTCCGGCCAGAAGGTGAAGGAAGCCTGGGAAACGGGCGATGTGGATTACGCACCGCTCATGGTCGGGCAGTCCATCGGACTGATCCACGATATCCCCACGTGCCAGGAACTATTGGAGAGAATGGCGGCCGAAGCGAAAGAACGCTCGGCCAGAGCCGCAAAGCTTTGTGGAAACTGATGCGCGAAGAGTTGACGAGACTTAAATCATAACAAGGAGAAACTATGAAAACACGATTAACTGAAATGGTTGGCATCAAGTACCCGATTGTGCTCTCCGGCATGAGTTGGATCAGCACACCGAAAATGGTCGCGGCGGTGTCCAACGCTGGGGGGCTTGGCATTCTGGCAACAGGACCGCTGTCCAGTTCGCAAACTCGGGAGGCCATCCATGAAATTCGGAAGCTGACGGATAAACCATTCGGCGCTAATGCGTCGTTGATGTTTCCAGGCGCGGCGGAAAACGCAAAAGTCCTTTTGCAGGAAAAAGTGCCCGTGATTAACTTCGCCCTGGGAAAAGGCGACTGGATTGTCAAGGAAGCGCACAAATATGGCGGAAAGGTTTTTGCCACGGTTGTCAATCTGAAACATGCCAAGCGCGCACAGGATTTTGGTACGGACGCGGTTATCGCCACCGGCCAGGAAGCGGCGGCGCACGGTGAAGATGTCACGTCGCTGGTTTTGATCCCGCATCTGGCGGAAAATCTGAAAATCCCCGTCATCGGAGCGGGTGGTTTTGCCGACGGACGGGGACTCGCGGCCGCTCTGGCGCTAGGCGCGGAAGGCGTCGCTATGGGGACAAGGCTGATGACAACCAAAGAAAG
>CAYGNV010000189.1:0-451 GCA_964351355.1 uncultured Smithella sp. | reverse complement strand
GCAGGAAAAAGAAGTTTACGACACGTTGTTTTCCAAGCGATTTGACGGCATTTTGTGCCGGGTCATGAAAACGGATGCGGCTAAAAAAGCGATCAGGAAAGGGTTAAGCTGGCCAGCAGCATTTTTCAATTCTCAGGAAATCGCCAGACAGGTCAACGTGCCTTATTTCAAACTGTTTTTAGGCGTGCTGGCCTCGGGCTATTCCAACGCCAAACAACTGGCTTTTATGGCCAACGCCTTCAAAGCCATCAAAGTGGCCACTGAAGACGGTGATTCCAGCGTAGGCGTATTGCCGGTGGGCCAGGTGCAGGGGTTGATCCATGACCAGCCGACTGTTGCCGAGCTCTTTGAGCGAATCGTTAGAGAGGCAAAGGTCGCACAGGGCAAAGTAAACGGGGCTCTCGAATAATCCGGCATTGCCTAAAGACTGAAAAAAGGTTATGAGACATTT
>CAYGNV010000188.1:0-5130 GCA_964351355.1 uncultured Smithella sp. | reverse complement strand
TATTGGGCAAGCATCTTTAAAAGCCCTTCGGCCTGATCCAGTATTTCCGGCGCGGTTGCAGCCCGGGCGGGCAAAAATAACTTCAAGTCGGGCGTAAAGCGTAAATCTTTGATTTTTTTGCGCGCCAGGGCGATGATTTTGGCCGGATCAATCGGGGAAGCTTCCCGGAAATGCAGATAAAAATACTTGCCGTCGTATCCCATTTTTTTAGCCAGCAGAGGTTTCAAGCCGTTGCGGATGCCGATCACGCGCAGCAGATTATCCGCCGCCTGCGGCAACGGCCCGTAGCAGTCAGCAAGCTCGTTGCGAATCTCAGCGAGCTCTTCAACGCCTGCCGCGTGCGATATTCTTTTGTATAAAATCAGCCGCTGATGAATGTCCTCGACAAAATCTTCAGGGAGAAAGGCGGAAATCCCCATGGAAATTTCCGGAAGCGCTTCCTCGACAGGCGTTGGATCACCCTGGATTTCCCGCACCGTTTTTTCCATCAATTCGGTATAAAGTTCGTAGCCGACGGCGGAAATATGTCCCGCCTGTGACAGGCCCAGCAGATTGCCGCCTCCGCGGATTTCCAGATCGTTGTAAGCGATGCGGAAACCGGAGCCGGGTTCGGAAAATTCCTTGATGGCCTGAAGCCTTTTCAGGGCATCGCGTGAAAGCAGAGCGCCCTTCGGCAAGAGCAGATACGCTGCGGCCTCCTGATTGCCCCGGCCCACGCGGCCGCGGATCTGGTAGAGCTGGGACAGGCCGAAGCGGTCGGCGCGGTTGATGATGATCGTATTGGCTTGCGGAATATCCAGGCCCGATCCGATAATGGTCGTGCAGACGAGCACGTCGATTTCGCGCCGGATAAACTGCGACATGGCCTTTTCAATATCCGCCGGTTTCATCTGACCGTGCACCACGCCGACTTTTGCCTGGGGGGAGAGCCGCTGCACCAGATGGGCGATGGAATAGATGGAGCGCACCCGGTCATGGACAAAAAACACCTGGCCGCCCCGCAAAAGCTCCGCATCCACCGCGGCCTTGATGGTATCTTCATCAAATTCCAGAACATAGGTTTTTATCGGCTGACGGTTTTCCGGCGGCGTGTTGATAATGGATAAATCGCGGATACCGACCAGCGACAGGTGCAGCGTGCGCGGAATCGGCGTGGCCGACAGCGTCAGCACATCAACCAGCGTCCGGATTTTCTTAAGTCTTTCTTTATGCGTCACGCCGAAACGCTGTTCTTCGTCGATAATGACCAGCCCCAGGTCCCTGAAGTCCACGTCCTTTTGCAGCAGGCGGTGCGTGCCGACGACGATATCCACTTTCCCCAGACGAAGATCCGCGATGGTCTTCTTGAGTGCGGCGGCGGTCTTGAAACGGTTGAGCACGTCCACGCGGATCGGGAAGTCGGCCAGACGTCGCGAAAAAGTCGCGTAATGCTGCTCAGCCAGAACAGTGGTCGGCGCCAGAAGCGCCGCCTGTCGGCCGTCCATGACCGCCCGAAACGCGGCTCTGAGCGCGACTTCCGTTTTGCCGAACCCCGCGTCGCCGCAAATCAGGCGATCCATCGGTTTGGCGTCATCCATATCGGCATGGATGTCTTCGATCGCTCTGGCCTGATCGGGTGTTTCTTCAAATTCAAAGGTCGAACAGAATTCTTCATAGATGCGGTCCGGCGGCGCGAAGGATTTCCGTTCCATCGCCTCGCGCGCGGCGTAGATCGCCACCAGTTCCAGGGCTACATCCCGGACGGATTTTTTGACCCGCTCCTTGACCGCGTCCCAGGAGGTCCCGCCCATCTTTTCGATTTTCGGCTTGTAGCCGTCCGGCCCGAGATAGCGCTGAATTTTTTCCAGCGCGTTCACCGGCAGGTAGAGTTTATCGCCGTCCAGATATTCGATGACCAGAAAATCATTTTCAATAATGCCTACGGTAATTTTTTGCAGGCCCCGGTAAATCCCGATGCCGAAATCCGTGTGCACGACAAAATCTCCCTCTTTCAGATCGCCAAATGATTTCAGGAAATACCCTTCGTGAATCGGCCGGCCGCGGCGGCGGGATGTCTTTTTGACAAAGATTTCTTCTTCGCTCAAAAAGGCCAGTCCCAGCGTTTCAAAGACAAAGCTGCCGGATATTTTTCCTTCCCGCAAAAAAAGCCATGAGGCGTCGCCGGGTGTGTTGACGGTTGTGAGCAGGGGCGTGTCCGAAGGCCCAATCCGCACCGGCAGATCATACCCCGCGAGCAGGTGTTTCATTCGGGTCGTGTCTTCCGGCGTGGGTGACAGCAGGCAGACCAGGATGCCCTCTGCCATCCAGCTTTTAATTTTATCCGCCGTGCTGCGCAGAAGCGCCTCTTCCCGGACTTCACCGGCCAGGGGCTGGGCTGCCACAATGTGCCGGTGCGCCGCGAGCGTCACCGAAGGGATTTGACTGCCTGGAGCGTCCAGCGTCAGACCGGCAAACCGCAACTGCCGGAACTTGTCCAGGCAGGCGCGTAGCGCTTCGAAGGTGAGATAGACGCCGGCGCTTTCCAGATAAAATTTGCCGCCGGCTTTTGCCTTGTAGAGCATCTTGTCGATGTTGGCTGCGGCGTCTTGCGCGGCCTGATCAATCGCCAGCGGATCGTTGAGGATGACAAGAGCATTTTGCGGCAGGTAATCAAAAACATTGGAAAGCTTTTGCCGAATGATGCCGCCCTGGTCGTCATCGTCTTCATAAAACAGGGGCAGGAAGATCGGGTTGACGGAGGCAGCAGATTGCTGCCGGAGCGTTTCTGAGAGCCTTTTGCGGAGATCCCGTGAGAGATCCAGATCATCGGCGCGGCGTTTGACATTATGCACGGCGCGATTCAGCCTTGCTTCGTCGATCAGAATTTCACCGGCGGGCCCCAGAACGAAAGCGTCAACGGCAAGGCCTGAGCGCTGGGATAAGCAGTCAAAGCGGCGGATCGTTTCAATCTCGTCTCCGGCCATTTCCAAACGAAGCCCTGTTTGCTCAGTGGGCGGAAAAATATCCAGAATATTGCCGCGGAGGCTGAATTCGCCAGGATTTTCCACAAGCGATACCCTTTGATAGCCGCCCGTCAGGAGCCTGGCGGGGAACTCCTCCATCAGCAGCGTATCGCCGATAGAGAGAATTTTCAGATACTGCTGAAATTCAGCTTTCGGCATGACTTTCTGCATGCAGGCCGCAAGGCAGGTCACGATGATCTTACGGCTGTCCACCTGTAACTGGGTCAGCACGTTCAGACGCGCCAGTTCTTCTTCCCGTTGCAGGGCGAACATATCAATGGAAAGAAAATCCAGCGGCGGGTAATGCAGAACATCATCTGCTCCCAGAAAGAGGATCAGATCGCGGGCGAACGCGGCGGCTTCCCTGGCCGTGGGACAAATAACGGTGACGGGTGTACGCAGACGATCAAACAAAAGAGCAGTCAAAAGCGGACTCGCGGCGCCTGCGAGCCCTTGAACGTCAATGGCCGGCGTCTCTTTTTCAATCAGTTCCAGCAGTTCCCGCACAGGCGGGGCGTCGCGGAGATTTTTTTTATCGATGATTTTTCTCAATGAAATCAATCCAACCAAACGGGTTAAACAGGTATTTAAGATACCGCCAGCATTTCACGGGTTTTTCCTTGCAGGGGCGTCATGAACACATCCTTAAGTTATTGCATCTTTCCCCTATCGCAAATATCCGGATAGTTCAAGGGCAAAGGCTCGTAGCTCATGGCTGATGGCTGAGATGAAAGACTTATATGCGCCGTCATGCCGGTGGCGACCGGCATCCAGAAACAAAAAACGCCGCAGGCTTACAAAATATCCATGAACTATCAGCTGTGAGCTACGAACTTTTTTCCAGTTGACAACCTACCCGTCTTTGATAAGGTGCAAGAGCAATTACAATGGAGAGAAAAAATGATTTCTGTGGAAGACGCGCTTCAAACCATTCTGGCCGGTTGCCGCCCGATGGGATTGGAAAAGGTTAATATTCTGGAGGCCTGCGGCCGGGTGATCGGCGAGGATATTTTTGCCCCGCGCGACATTCCTTCCGCTCCGAATTCTGCGATGGATGGCTACGCCGTGCGGTCCGGCGACACGAAGGGCGTGAAAGCCGGAAAGCCCGTGGAACTCAAGGTGATTGAAACCGTCGCGGCGGGCGGTATTCCCCGCAAAACACTGAAGGAAGGTCAGGCGACGCGCATTATGACCGGCGCCTTGATCCCCAAAGGCGCTGATACAGTTGTTCGCCGTGAAGATACCGAAACGCGGGACAAGACCGTGCTGATTAAAGTGGCTGTCCCCAAAGGACTGGATATCCGTTTTGCCGGGGAAGATGTGCAAAAAAAAGAACGCGTCATTGCGGCGGGCAGTGTTTTGCGTCCGGGGCATATCGGTATGCTGGCTGCGCTGGGCAAGGCGTTTGTCGGTGTTTATCAGAAGCCGCGGGTGGCGATTCTTTCCACCGGCGACGAACTGGTTGATATCGAAACCGATCCGGCTCCCGGTAAAATTGTCAACTCCAACAGCTATTCGCTTGCCGCACAGGTCCTGGATTGCGGCGGCATTCCGATTATGCTGGGCATCGGCCGCGATAAAAAAGAGGAGCTTGCGGAAAAATTTCAGGTGGCGCGGCGCGCCGATGTTATTCTTTCTTCCGGCGGCGTTTCGGTCGGCGATTATGATTTTGTCAAGGATGTGATGGGCGACATCGGTAACGCCATGCACTTCTGGCAAGTGGCCATGCGACCCGGTAAACCGCTGGCTTTTGGTTCTATCGATGGCGTGCCGCTGTTCGGTCTGCCCGGCAATCCGGTTTCCGTCATGGTGTCCTTTGAACAGTTTGTCCGTCCCTGTCTATTGAAAATGCAGGGACACACCCGAATATTCCGTCAGACGATCACGGCGGTAAATGCGCAGGATATTAAGAAGAGTACCGGCGTTAAAAATTTCATCCGGGCTATTGTTTATGTAAAAGGCAATGTTTATATTGCGAAAGTGACAGGAGAACAAGGGTCAGGTATGCTGAAATCGATGGTGGTGGCCAATGCCTTCATTGTTCTGGATGAAAGTGTTTCTTTCATTAAAAAGGGTGACGAAGTTGTCGTGCAACTACTTGATGAAATATTTACCAGAACAGAGTTTA
>CAYGNV010000187.1:0-5151 GCA_964351355.1 uncultured Smithella sp. | reverse complement strand
CCTCCCGATCCCAAAATAATTTGGGGAGAAAACATCAATATTAAACCCTGGTTGACAAAAGAAAACCCCGACGCTTTTAAAGAAAGCCGTTGACGATAGATCATAATTATTGCCGGGACTTTTTCAACAAGTTTTGCATACTCAAGTTTTTAAAACATGGCAAAGTCATTGCTGACTGAAATTTGCAGGCGCTGGGCAATGATTCGTTTAATCTCCGCCTCCGGCAAAAGATTGGAAAAAAAAGGACGGGAAAAATCATCGGGGAATGTTTCCGTTATCAACGGGAGGGACAGAGATAAAGGAATGGCTCCTTTTTTGTTGATCCATTCTGCATCGTATTGAAAAACAAAACGCCTTTTTGCATCCAGCCGGAGGTGACCGACCCGTTGATCCCACAGATAAACATCAAGACCCGAATGACCAATAGAATTATTCATCCGGCCACTCCCTTGATGCGATGTAAAGATCGAGCCCCAGCGCCGTCAGGACCTGCATGACTTTCCCCAGTTGAGCGGTGGCTTTGCCGTTTTCCAGATCGGACAGAAATCTATACCCGACGCCACATAAAGACGCTGCATCAGCCAGTGTTAGTCCGTCTTCTTTGCGTTTTCTTCTGATGGCCGCTCCAATATCCGCCGCTGTGACTGCTTTATTCTTCATTTTTCCCCTTCTCCATCATTCCCTAACGGGAATAATAACCGTTTATGCTGCAGCAGTCAAGCATAATATTCCCGATGGGGAATATATAAAGTCAATACTTCTTCTGATTGTTTGAATATTCCCGACAGGGAACATTGAGTAAAAAGTTGACATTATAATGCTTTAACGTAAACTGCGAACGGAAGAAGAGTAAACGGATTATTATTTTATCGCCTCGGTGTAAGTCTATCCACTGACTCGGTGCGGTCGGCGTGGCTTCTGTGTCCGGAGAAAGGAAAATAAAATGTCTAAAAAAGACACTCCAACTCATTCCTGGCTGATGGAACGCCGGTATTTCTTCCTGGTTATCGTCCTGGTTTTCGTCATCGTCTCTGTAACCGCTTTCACCGTAATCTATCAACACCATTCGAGTAAAACTAAGCAGACCCTCATACAGGACAGGGCAACCGCAAATCTCCTTTCCCTGCTTCTGGATGAACATCTCAAAAAGATCGTCGCTGTCATGGAGTCTTACAGCAACCGGCTGCTACTGCTCCAGGCTGTCAAGGATAAAAACGCCGCAAAAGCCGTGGCGCATCTGATCAACCTGAAAAAAACCAATCCTGATATGGACATCCTGGTCATTGCGGACAAGCAAGGCACACTCTGGGTTGCTCATCCTGAGCGTCCGGAGGTGTTGGGAAAGAACTTTGCCTATCGGGACTGGTACAAGGACATCAGTAAAGAATGGAAATCCAGCATATCGGATGTCGTTTTGAGGGTCGTTCGGGAAAAGGATCTCGCCGTCCAGATCAGCGTCCCATTTGTTAATGAGAAGGGGGAAGTGCTTGGCATTCTGCTGAACACCCAGCGGGTGGTCGGGTTGAGGTACCTCTTTCAGCAGGTGCCCTTCGATCCCAACCAGGACATCACGGTCACCGACCGGAAAGGCAACATCGTTTACAGCAGCCGGTTCGCTATGGAAACAGAGATAAAACCTTATCCATTCCATCCCGACATGGAAAAGGCGATGGCCGCCAGGAATAAAACCTTCACTGTTGATGACCCCACTCTCGGCGGAAGGACGCGTTACCTCTCCTTTGCCCCGGCAGGCAATATCGGCTGGACCGTCTTCGTGGGACGGGATAAACGCGGCATTGCGCTGTCAGAGCTCACATACTACATCCAGGTCACGGCCATTGCTTTTCTGCTGTTTGTGTCCATCGTTTTTTTTCTTGCCTATTCAAGAAAGCAGATGACGGCTCAGAAGCTCCTGGAGCAGTTGCGGGCAGAAAAAATAATACGCGCAGGCGAGGAGAAGCTGAGGGCCTTGTCCTTACGACAGGAGGCCATCCTGGCTGCCGTCCCGGAAATCATCATTGAAGTGGACAACAACAAGGTTTACACCTGGGCAAATTCGCCAGGCAGGGAATTCTTTGGCGAGGATGTGATCGGCAAAGAAGCGGCTTTCTACTTTGAAGGCGAGCAAGACACCTATGAGACCATCAGGCCTCTCTTTAATGGCGATGAAGATATTATCTATCTGGAAAGCTGGCAGCGACGCCGGGATGGAGAAAAGCGGCTGCTCGGCTGGTGGTGCCGCGTACTCAAGGATGAAAGCGGGCAGGTAACCGGCGCACTCTCTTCAGCGCGCGACATCACCGAGTTTAAGCAGATGGAAGAAAAAATGCACAAACACAAAAACCTTCTTGAA
Organism: uncultured Smithella sp.; assembly: GCA_964351355.1. Taxonomy (GTDB): domain Bacteria; phylum Desulfobacterota; class Syntrophia; order Syntrophales; family Smithellaceae; genus UBA8904. The sequence goes on along the minus strand of CAYGNV010000187.1, from coordinate 2,798 downwards.
ACAGAGGTAGCAGAAAAAACCAGAGAATTGCAAGTAAGAATTTCGGAACTGGAACGTTTCCACGAGGCCACCATTAAGCGGGAATTCCGGATAAAAGAATTGCGCGATGAAATCGAGCGGTTGAAGGGAGAACCATCGTGAGCGCCAAATGGCTGAAATATCTGTTGATTATATTACTTTTCTTTTCCCCGATATACCTGTCCGCCAAACAAAACGTCACTACCGGTACGCATTCTGTAGAATCGGATACCATCACCATTGCTTCCGAACCCGATTACCCTCCCTACTGCATGATAGACGAAAAGGGCCAGCCCTCAGGGTTCTCCCTGGATCTGTTCAAGGCGGCCGCCAAGGCCGTCGGGCTTAAGGTAAACATCAAAATTGGCATCTGGAGTAAGATCAAGCAAGACCTGGTCGAGGGAAAAATTGATGCTCTGCCCCTGGTGGGCAGGACACCGGAGCGGGAAGAACTGTTCGATTTCACGCTGCCATACTTATCTCTCCACGGCGCGGTTTTTGTGCGGGAAGGCACAGCCGGCATCCATGCGCTTGATGATTTGAAAACCAAAAAAATTGTCGTGATGAAAGGCGACAACGCAGAGGAATATGTGCGGCGCGATAAGATTTCCAGCAATATTTTTACCACCAATACCTTTGAAGAGGCGTTTAAAGAGCTTGCCGCAGGAAATTACGACGCCGTGATCACGCAGCGTGTGATGGGGCTTGAGCTGCTGAAAAAAGCAGGCATTGACTCCGTAAAGCCCCTGGATATGCAGCTTCCGAATTTTCGTCAGGATTTTTGTTTTGCCGTCCAGAAAGGCAATCAAAATCTTCTTTCCCGTTTAAACGAAGGACTTTCCATTGTTATTGCCGATAAAACCTTCGAGGAAATCAGGCTCAAATGGTTCGGGCCCGTTATCAAAGAAAAAATTGACACTAAAGACATTCTTAAAATAATCTTTTATGCCGTTATTCCGTTGCTTATCCTCATGTCGGGTATTGCAATCATCGTTCTGCGTAGAGAGATAAAGCGGCAAACAGCAGTTTTAACTGAGGAAATAGCAGAAAAAAAGAAAACTGAAATAGCTCTGCGGGAAAACGAAGCAGCGCTGCGAAATTTATCCGGCAAACTTGAAGAACAGATTGCCGAGCGGACAACAGAGCTTCAGGAGAAAGTTAAAACACTCGATAAAAGCCAGCAAGCCATGCTCTATATGGTAGAAGACCTGAATCGAATTACCATCGAGTTAAAAGAGGAGCGCCACAAGCTGGAACTTTCCAACAAGGAGATGGAGGCTTTCAGCTATTCCGTCTCCCACGACCTGCGGGGGCCGCTGCGGGCGATTGACGGTTTCTCGCGCGTGATTCTGGAAGATTACGCAGACAAGCTGGATGCCGAAGGAAACCGGCTCCTGAATGTCATTTGCACCAATACGAAACAGATGGATCGGCTCATCACCGAGCTGCTCGACCTCTCGCGCGTGTCAAAAAGTGAAGTGAAGGTCTCCCGCATCGATATGACCGCGATGGCGCATGACGTCTATGACGAGATCGTCTCTCCTGAGGTTCGCGAGAAATTTGTCCTTACGGTCGCACCCCTGCCCGACGGCAATGGCGATCCCAGCTTGCTCCGGCAGGTCTGGAGCAATCTTATTTCCAATGCCGTTAAGTTTACCATGCCCAGGGATGAGCGACGGATTGAAATCACCGGGTTTACGGAAAAGGGTATGAACATCTATTCCATCCGGGATACCGGTGTCGGCTTCAATCCGGACCATATCTCCAAGCTCTTTGGCATCTTCCAGCGTCTGCATAAATCGACGGAGTTTGAAGGCACCGGTGTCGGCCTGTCCATCGTCCAGCGCATCATTCACCGCCACGGCGGCCGTGTGTGGGCGGAGGGGAAAATCAACGAAGGCGCAACCTTTTCTTTTTCATTGCCCAGAGATTTGGAGAAGAATGATGAAAGCAGATGAGCCATTACGGATTTTATTTGTTGAGGACCTACCCACTGATGCGGAACTGGCAGAACGGGAGCTTCGCAAAGCAGGGTTTTCATTTACGTCCCTGCGCGTGGAAACGAAGGAAGCCTTCCTCAAAGCCTTGGAGGAATTCCGGCCGGACCTGATCATATCGGACTACGCCATGCCGGAGTTTGACGGCATGCAGGCGCTGAAACTCTCCCTTACCCATGACCCCCATCTCCCCTTTATCCTGTTCACCGGCTCCATGAATGAGGAGACAGCCGTGGCCTGCATGAAGGCCGGGGCTTCGGATTACATCATCAAAGAACATATCAAAAGGCTTCCCCTGGCCGTCACAGGCACACTGGAACAACAGAGAGCCCGGCTGATGAAAAAAGAAACCGAGCGGGATTTGCAAGAGAGCGAGAAACGCTATCGAAATCTCTTTGATAATGCCAATGAAGCCATTTTTGTGGCTCAGGATGGCCGGCTGGTGTTTCTCAATCCGATGTCCGCCATAATCACGGGTTATTCCGGCGAGGAGCTCAGGGCAAAGCCATTTATTGAGTTCATTCACCCGGATGACCGGGAAATGGTCATGGATCGGCATTTCAAGCGAATGCAGGGCGAGGAGATTCCTCACCGCTATCCTTTTCGGCTTATCCATAAAAACGGCAATATCAGGTGGGAAGAACTGAATTCTGTTATGATAAGTTGGAAAGGGAAACCAGCCTCGCTGAATTTCATGAATGACATCACCGAACGCAAACAGACCGAGGAAAAACTCCAGGAAACCCTGGAGAGTCTCCGGAAATCGTTTGCCGCCACCATTCA
>CAYGNV010000186.1:0-5152 GCA_964351355.1 uncultured Smithella sp. | reverse complement strand
CCGGACATCACCTTGCTTGCCAACCAGCTCGATCTTCTCCATCTGCAAAAGTTCTTCCGGAGCTGCGTCAATGACTGCCAACGTCCTGCTGCCATCTTCAAGCCTGCCGACCACAGTCCCCTTCACCGGCTTGCCGGCATTGTCATGCCTGATGACGTAAGCCTCAGCCATCAGAGAGCCTGATGCCTTTTCAACGGCCATGGGTAGAGCTTTTGCATTGATTGAGCGCTGCACGGGTGAATCATCCCGGTCATTCCATGGGTGTCGAGGAGGGGATCCGGCATAGACGCCGATTGCATGTTTTGTCAGGTACCAGCCGTTGGCCGTCACCATGGCTTTCCGCGAGCGGTCCTTCCTGATCAGATCAACGACTGCAGCGATGGCGTGCATCGAATAGTTATTCCCCGGGCCGCCAAAGAAAGGAAGACCCCCGGTGACACTCAAGTCTCTCCGGTCATTCTTCGGAATGCCTATTTCCCTCCGGGCAATCTCAAAGGCTGAGGGAAAGCAGCTGTAAAGGTCAAACACATCGATGTCCTCAAGGGTCAGATCAGCCTGCTCAAGGGCAATGCGGGCTGCATGGCGTATGGCCGGCGATTCATGAAGGCACGGCCTGCGTGTGACATACCAGATATCATTGAAGTCCGCACCGCCTATGGGATAAACCCATTTATCCTGAGGGATGCCGAGGGACAACGCAGAATCTTCCGTGGTCATGATGACCGCAGCAGACTGATCCACATCGACATTGGCATTCATGTACTTGGTATAAGGGTATCCGACATACCGATTGTTCGGTGTAGGTATGGCTATCATCTGAGCGGATAACGCCTGTTTTGACCAGGCAAACGGGTTTTGGGCGGCGATCCGGGAAAGATGCTCAAAAGACTTCCCCATGTGCATCTGATGTTCTTCGGGAGACCTGCCGGATGACGCCCGCAAAGATGTCTCGAACAGCGGATACATAAATGACGGGAAAAAGAGGTCGTATAACTCCTCGATCTTATCCACGCTGTTTGTATTCTCTCCATCGATCCGGTCCGGGGGCACACTCTCCGGCCAGTCCAGCACGATATCGCCCTTCAAAGCCCTTCGCAGGGAATAGATGGCTTCCGCACCGGTCATGAGCACGGCCTTGCAACGGCCGGCAGCCAGATCCCGGGCTGCCTTGTTCACGAGTAACTGCGGGGTATTGCCCCCCACAGGGAGATAAGAGGCCTGCCTCGGCTTAAGACCAAGTCTTGCCGAGAGCTGACCGGGTGCGTCACGGTAAGACCACTGGAAGAGATTCATCACATACACGCAATCGATAACGTCTTTCAGCCTCGATGCGCCTGCATCGCTCAATGCATCAAGGCTTGCCCTGACCATGAGGCTCAGTGGGTCAAGGGGTCGTTCTGTTTTCTTATGCTGGGTGAACTGGGCTATACCGATAATAACGGGTGACAAAGACATTTTCATTTCCTCAAGCGTTTTGCTATTTCAGCAATAATTCCAGAATTTCATGGTCAAAAGCTCTCAGAGCATCATCCGCTTCTTTCTGACGCAGAAATCTTTTTGACGCCGCGTACAGGGGAACGCCAAGCCGGAAAAGATCCCTGGCATATACGTTTGCCGCTTCCAGGACATCACCCTTTTCAGGAATCAGGTCATCAATAATGCCTTTTTCAAAAGCCTCCCGTGGCGTATAAATATGCGCATGCAGCAGGGCTTCTTTCCAAAAGCCGGGAGGAATCGAAGAACGGCAAATAAGCAGAATCCAACTGGGCAGCACCATATGATTGGCTATCTCGTTGATTTGAATTTTATACGGCCCGTCAACGGCCATGAAGCGATCACAGGCGTAAGAAAGAATGGCGCCGCCGGCAATGGAATGGCCGCAATAGGCTGCAATCGTTGGAATGGGAAATAAATAGAGTCGCAGCATCGTCGTGGCGAAAGTTCTCTGAAATTTTATCTGCTCCTGGAAAGACAAGGTCGGCAGTAACTTCAGATCCAGACCGGCGGAAAAAACACCTGGCTTTGCTGTAAAGATAAGAACCTGGGCATTGTCGGCTTCAGCTTGATCAAGGCATTCATTGAGCTCACTGAAAAATTCCCAGTTCATCACATTCATTTTTCCGTCATCCAGTGTAATCCGGGCGATACGGTCTTCAATTGCGTATTGCATTTTTTTCATTTTCACTGGTCTCCTGTTTCATAAAATTGTATTTCATTCGTCGTCCTTGAAAAAGTCACTTTTCTCTATAAAGCACATTTGGGCTTCATTTCAAAGTTTGTTTTGCTCATCTTCGGATCAATAAACCCAGTCAATACCTGGAACAAATTATTACCATTGGCACAATTATTGAAGCAATTATGAATGGTTTGCAGTAAGAGAATGAATTAAGCAAAGGCGTCTAAAGCCATAAGAAAGTAGTTTTACCGCAACCCATGAAACTGACTTGCTTTTCGGTGATTAGGAAAAATTTTCCGCCCGGTGCAGGTCTTAAAATAAACCGATTTTCGGCGTACAAATTTGTTCCATAAAAACAATGGATAAGGATAAAAATATTATGACACCATTCACCCGTGTCAGCACAGGGATGATCGGCTTGGATGAAATACTCAATTATCTGCAAATGGGCGACAATGTCGTTTATCAGGTTGACGATATTGAAGACTACAAAAAATTTGTCGCTCCTTATGTGGAAACCGCCCTGGCCCGCAATCAGCGTCTTGTCTATATGCGCTTTGCCAACCACCCTCCCCTTCTGGAACCAGACAAGAAAATTAAAGTTTATAAACTCAACGCGAATAAGGGCTTTGAATCATTTTCCACCCAGGTGCATAACATCGTCCGGGATGAAGGTCGGGATGTGTTTTATGTTTTTGACTGCCTGTCCGATCTGCTCATGGCCTGGGCGACGGATCTGATGATCGGCAATTTCTTTGTCATCACCTGCCCCTACCTGTTTGAATTAAATACAGTGGCCTACTTTGCGATACTGCGCAGCCGCCACTCATTCAAGACCGTAGCGCGTATTCGCGAAACCACACAGGTGCTGCTGGATGTTTATAACAACAACGGCAAAATATGCGTCCATCCACTCAAGGCCTGGAAACGCTATACACCGACAATGTATCTTCCGCACATCATGGAAGGCGATAAATTTGTCCCGATCTTAAACAGCGCGGACGCCGCAAGCATTTTGTCTTACCTGACGGACAAGAACGCCACCGGCGGCGTGCGCAATCTCGATTACTGGGACCGCATCTTCCTCAAAGCCAATACCATTCTGGAAGACCAGGAAGCCGTGAAAGAAAAGCAGGACATGGTGGAAGCGCTCTCACGCGTACTGATCGGACGCGAGAAAAGGATGCTGTCGCTGGTGAAGGAATACTTCTCTCTGGAAGATCTGGTGGAAATCAAGAAACGTCTGATCGGCACGGGATTTATCGGCGGCAAATCCGTGGGCATGCTGCTTGCGCGCAACATCCTGCACAAGGATGCGACCTTTGACTGGAACGCCGAACTGGAAATACACGATTCTTTTTACATCGGCTCGGATATTTTCTACTCCTACATGGTGCAAAACGGATGGTGGAAGCTGCTGATGATGCAAAAGACAGACGAGGGCTATTTTGAAGTCGCCAAAGAGTTGAAAAGCAAAATGCTGCATGGCGTCTTCCCCGACGAAGTCAAGGAACAGTTCCTGCTCATGCTGGAATACTTCGGGCAGTCGCCGATCATTGTGCGTTCCAGCTCGCTTCTGGAGGACGCATTCGGCAATGCCTTTGCCGGAAAATATGAAAGCTATTTCTGTCCCAACCAGGGATCGCCGGAAGTCCGGTATCGGCATTTTGAAGAAGCCGTTCGCAAAATTTTTGCATCCACCATGAACGAAGACGCCCTGACCTATCGCCTGCAGCGCGGCATGGCCCAGCAGGATGAACAGATGGCGCTGCTGGTTCAACGCGTCTCCGGCTCGCACCGCAAAACCTATTTTTTCCCCGATCTGGCGGGCGTCGGTTTATCCTATAATACCTTCGTCTGGCAAAAAGGCATGGACCCGAAAGCCGGTATGCTGCGCATTGTCTTTGGCCTGGGAACAAGAGCGGTCAATCGCGTGGAAAATGATTATCCGCGTATCGTCGCGCTGGATGCGCCGCTTACGAAACCATACGCCAAACAGGAGGATATTAAACGATTCTCCCAGAACGAAGTGGATATTCTGAATCTGCAAGACAATAAATTCCAAACGCTTCCGGCAATGGAGTTGCTCAACGATTCCATTGAAGCGCACATGAATCTGATCGCCACGCGCGACGTCGCCGCATCCGAATACCTGCAATCGCTGGGCAAACAGGCCTTAGACGCGTGGATCCTGACATTCGACGAGCTGCTCGCCTCTACGCCATTCGCCAAGACCATGTCGAAAATGCTCAAAAGACTGGAGCAGGTTTATCGCTATCCGGTCGATATTGAATTTACCGTTAACTTTAACGCTCAGGGCAAAACCCAGATTAATCTTTTGCAATGCCGACCCTTCCAGACCAAGGGACATTACAGCCGAGTGGAGTTGCCGGAAAAAATCAGCAAGTCAAAGATTCTGCTGCAGCAGGAAGCTAATTTTATGGGCGGCAGCATCTATCAAGCTATATCCCGCATCATCTATATTAGTCCCCAGGGTTATGCCGGATTAAACCTTTCCGAAAAGCACGAAGTCGCAAGGCTCGTGGGTAAACTTAATAAACAGATCGGCAAGCGCGATAAAATGCCAACCATCCTGTTGGGGCCGGGGCGATGGGGAACCACCACACCGGCCATGGGCATTCCAGTCAAATTCTCGGAAATCAACAATATTACGGCCATTGGCGAAATAGCTTATCAGGACGGCTCCCTGATCCCGGATTTGTCTTTCGGCACGCATTTTTTCCAGGACATGGTGGAGATGGATATTTTTTATGTGGCCGTTTACCCGGAAAAAGATGGCGTTATTTTCAATACCGCCTGGATGAAAAAACAGCCGAACATTTTGACGGATCTGATGCCGGACGATGCGCGCTTTTTGGATGTGGTGCATGTTTATGATGTCCGGGCTAAGGATTTACGGCTCCTCTCGGATATCGTGACGCAGAAGATGATCTGTTTCTTTGGAAAGTAAAAAAA
>CAYGNV010000185.1:0-5159 GCA_964351355.1 uncultured Smithella sp. | reverse complement strand
TATCAAAAGCTGTTTTGTTAAAATCCACCATTTGTTTAGCCATCTGTTTGGGTTCCATTATATCCTCCTAAAATTTTGTTTGTTTTTGCTTGTTTATTTGTTTTCTTCCGCTTGTTTTGTCTTGGATCTAATTATAAACAGTATCTCTGCTTTGTCAATAGTTTTTTGTTGCAACGCAATATATAATTTTTAATTACAACCCTTATTCCAATTTATAATTATTCAAGTATTTACATATACTTAATAAATAATACACCCATTTACATTAACGTTAGTAATTATTTTATGTTGCAATATTTATAATAATTGCGTAAGAAGAGGAAAAGGAATACCCCTTATGGATAAAAACACACTGCTATTAAAAAAATACACCAACCGCAGGCTTTACGACACGGAAAAAAGTGTTTATGTTACGCTGGATTACGTGACCGATACCATCCGCCAGGGCAGGCTTATCCAGGTGACGGATGCAAAAACCGGCGAAGATGTCACCCCGGCGATTCTTACACAAATTGTTCTGGAAGAGGCGCGCAAGAAGAAATTTCTTCTCCCTCCTCCCCTGCTCTACCTGATTATCCAGTATGGCGAAAATGTGCTCTCTGATTTTTTTGAGAAATATCTGGAGCAAACCATTCGCAATTACCTGTTATTCCGAAACATGGCCGATGATCAGTTCAAAAAGTGGCTTGATTACGGCGAAAATTTTCCCCAAATGAATCCTCAGGCTATGGCCGGCCTATCGCCCTTCAAACCTCTTTTTGACCTGTTTGCAGCCGATACCCAAAAAAAACAGCAGGATGACAAGTCATAATCCCGGGCCAATTCCTGAAATATACAAGATCACGGACGCAGATCAACTATTGCCTTGACATTATGCTTTGCATCTCTTAACATGCCGCAAATTCGAAGGGTTATCACTTTTCAAGCTATGTACTCGAAAAAAATAGTTATTCGCTATACATCAGAGATTGTCCAGCAGCCGGTTATTTATCTCTTGGCTCAAAAACACAACCTTGTCTTTAATATTCTCAAAGCAAGAATCTTTCCGCGCCGCGAAGGCGTGATCGTGCTGGAACTCTCCGGCCAAAAAGAAGATTTCGACCGCGGCATCCGTTTCCTGAAAGAAATGGGGCTGAAAGTTGAATCTCTTTCCAAAAGCGTGTTTCAGAATGTCGATAAATGCATTCATTGTGGCGCCTGCACAGGATTTTGTCCGACCAGCGCATTATTTTTCGAAAAAGAGACACAGAAAGTTTTGTTTGATCCTGAAAAGTGCAATGGCTGCGAACTGTGCGTTTCCGCCTGCCCCGTCCGCGCGATGGAAATTAATTTAATGTAATCAGAATCATATTTTACAACAGGGAGGCCTTCGACTATTCATGAGCACGGGCAAAAGCGGTTTTGATAATGAAAAGTACATCTCCGAGCAGACAGAGGCCATTCTACGGCGTGTCGAAAGATTCAACAATAAACTCTACCTGGAGTTTGGTGGCAAGCTGCTCTACGATTATCACGCAGCCCGTGTGCTGCCCGGCTATGATCCCAACGTCAAGATGCGGCTCATCAACGAGCTGAAAGAGCGCGCGAATATTTTGCTTTGCATCTACGCGGGCGACATTGAACGAAAAAAAATCCGCGCGGATTTCGGTATCACTTACGACGCGGACGCGATGAAGCTGATTGATGATCTGCGCGGCTGGAATATAAACGTAATGGGCGTTGTCATTACCCGGTTTGATAATCAACCTTCGGCGATTTTATTCAAAAACAAGCTGGAACGCCGGGGCATCCGGGTCTTCACACACCGTTTCACGAAAGGGTATCCGACCAATGTGGATTTAATCGTCAGCGATGAAGGCTACGGCGTCAATGACCACATCCCCACAGACAAACCGCTGGTGATTGTCACAGGCCCGGGACCGGGCAGCGGAAAACTGGCGACCTGCCTCTCCCAACTTTATCACGACTACAAAAGAGGCGTCAAATCCGGCTACGCCAAGTTTGAAACCTTTCCGATCTGGAATCTGCCGCTCAAGCATCCGGTCAATGTCGCCTACGAAGCGGCCACCGCCGATATTCGCGATTTCAATCAGATCGACCCGTTTCATCTGGACGCTTACGGCGAAGCCTGGGTCAACTACAACCGCGATGTTGAAGTTTTTCCGGTTTTAAAAAGAATTCTGGAAAAGATCACCGGCGAGGCTTCCTTTTATAAGTCTCCCACTGACATGGGCGTTAACCGCGCCGGGTTTGCCATTGCGAATGACGACGTCACCCGAGAGGCGGCAAAGCAGGAAATCATCCGCCGGTATTTCCGTTACCGCTGCGAATATGCCATGGGGTTTTCCGATAAAGAGACCGTTCAACGCGTGGAATTATTTCTCAATGATTTTAGCCTGAAACCGGAGGACAGACACGTGGTCTTGCCGGCGCGCAGGGCGGCCGAGGAAGCGGTGGAACAGAACCGTGGCAATGAAGGCATCTTCTGCGGCGCGGCCATCGAACTTGCCGACGGCTCGATTATCACCGGCGCCAACTCTCCACTCATGCATGCGGCATCCAGTGTCGTGATCCACGCGATCAAGCATCTGGCGGACATTCCCGATAAAATAAAACTATTGCCGCCCAATATCACCGACTCGATCCGTAAGCTGAAAACTGAAATTCTGGATGAAAAAAATGTCAGCCTTGACGTGGAAGAGGCGCTCATCGCGCTCGCCATCAGCGCCACAACCAATCCGGCGGCGGAACTGGCCTTGGAAAAATTAAAGGAATTGCAAAACTGTGAAATTCACATGACCCATATTCCCACACCCGGTGACGAAACGGGGCTCAGGCGAATGGGCGTCAATCTGACCACCGACCCGCATTTTTCGACCAACGATCTATTTATTACCTAGAAGTGACTATAATTTGTCGGCATCTTTCTTGGAGGTGTCCAGCATCTTATTGAGGTCATCGGGAATCTTTTTTGCTTTATCAGCCAGATCCTTGGCATCCCGCCAAAAATTGCTGACCTTATCCACGAGTTGCTCTCCGCCGGATTTCAAAGTTTCCATATATTTTATAATTTTGTCGGGCATGGTCGCCGGGTCTTTGGAAAGGTAAACCCCGCCAACCAGTAAAATGATGAAAAGAAGCAAAATGGTTAGTTTAATGAATTTGCTTAGGACAAACCACAGAATCACAATAACGATAAAAATCGCCAGCAAGGTATAGGCCGCCGGGTGTGTCGAAAAATAATCATAAACACATTCCATGATGAAATCCCCCTTCCGGTATCTTTACATGTGCGGCAATTTAACTTATTTTAAATATAAAATCTATTTTTTGTTTGCCTTGACAAAGGACCGTTTGCTCCATAGATAAAGCGTTAAGTGAAAGAGGATAACGGGAAAGAAATGCCATTGAACAGTGAAAGGATGAAATTGAAAGTCGGCTTGGCCACATTAGGCTGCAAGGTCAATCAGTGTGACTCGGCGGCGCTGGCCATGGACCTGCAATCCGCTGACTTTGCGATAGTGCCGTTTAATGCCTTCGCCGACGCCTACATTATCAACACCTGCACCGTCACCGCTTTTGCGGACTTCCAGGCGCGTCAGCTCATTCGAAGGGCAAGGCGCGCCAATCCCCAAGCCCGCATCATCGTGACTGGCTGCTATGCGCAAACGCAGGCCCAGGCGCTGGCCGGCATCGACGGCGTCACCTCTGTTGTGGGCAATGATCAGAAACATCAGATTCCCGGACTGCTTACCAACCCGGTCCATGATTTGCAACGGATCATGACTTCCGATATCTTTCTGCAAAAGCAATTCTCTGCCGCCCCGGCATCAAGCCTGGCGGGACGCACCCGCGCTTTTTTCAAGATTCAGGACGGTTGCAACGCATTTTGCAGTTACTGTATCGTGCCTTTCGCCCGCGGTAAAAGCCGCAGCCTGCCCGTGTCCAATGTTCTCGCCGGCGCCCAGGACTTTATCCGGCAGGATTTTCAGGAAATTGTTCTCACCGGCATTCATCTGGGATATTACGGACATGATTTACAACCCGAAACCGACCTGGCCCGGACGCTCGAAACGATATTATCGCAAAACCCGAACGTGAGATTCCGGCTCAGTTCCATCGAACCAAACGAAATATCGGATGAGCTGCTGCATCTTTTTGGCCGTCACAAAAATCTTTGTCCTCACCTGCATATCCCGCTGCAAAGCGGCGACGATTCCATTCTGAAAGTGATGAAACGTAACTATGACACGGCATTCTATCGCGCGCTCATTGAAAAAGTGGCAAAGACGGTGAGTGATATCGCCATCGGAATCGATGTCATGGTCGGCTTTCCCGGTGAAAGCGAAAAGGAGTTCGGCCACACATTAGAGTTACTTTCAGATTTGCCCGCTGCCTACCTGCACGTCTTTCCCTATTCTGAAAGACCGGGAACGGCCGCGCTGGCCATGCACCCCAAGGTTCCGGAGAAAATTAAAAAAGAACGGGCTGCGATCCTGCGAGAGCTTGGCGGGAAAAAAAGGGAAACTTTTTCTCTCAGGTTCCCGGGAAAAACACTGCCGGTGCTGGTGGAACAGACCCGGGACAAAAAAACGGGGTTGCACAAAGGGTTCTCACACAATTATCTTCCGGTACTGCTGGACAAACACCCCTCTTCTTTAGTAAACACGATTGTCATGACCAGAATCGAATATTACAGGGAAGGCAAACTCACAGGCAGGATTGTTCATGGGTAACGACAGATTAAAACAATTAAACGCGCTTCAGGAAAAGCTTCACTATGCTTTCCGCAATCCGGATTTGCTTTCGACCGCTCTGACGCATCGGTCCCATGTCAATGAAAATCCGCAGTTTGGCGCTAGCGATAATGAAAGACTGGAATTCCTGGGTGACGCGGTTCTGGGTCTTTGCGTGAGCGATCTGCTGATAAAAAAACATGCCGACTTCGACGAAGGCACACTTTCCAAAATTCGTTCTTTGCTGGTCAATGAAAAACCACTGGCGGATCTTGCGGCAAAACTTGGCTTGGGCGATTGCCTGCTTTTGGGCCGGGGAGAAGATCACTCCGGCGGGCGGACTAAAGAATCGCTGCTGGCTAACGCCTTCGAAGCGGTCATCGCCGCGATTTATCTCGATTCCAGTTTCAGCAAAACCAAAAC
>CAYGNV010000184.1:0-5167 GCA_964351355.1 uncultured Smithella sp. | reverse complement strand
AGGCCGCGATGGACAACATGCCCTGCGGCACCATGCGGTTGGCGATGTCGGTAATGTCGCGCTTGCCCGGAAACCAGTTAGACCCGCGCGGATGAACCAGCACGATGCGTTTTTTTTGCCCGGAAGAAACCATAGGATTACTCTGTCGTCACGGTGACCAGCGCCCGCCGGCCGGGGGTGTGATAATTATAATGAACATAAAGCGCTGCGCGCCGGGAAAGCAAAGCCCGGGAGATGCCATAAGCGGCGGCGGTCGGGGAAACGCCGCAGTACGGCAGATAATTTTCCACGTCCCATCCCTTCGCCGCGAACAACGGATCATCGCATCCGGTCAGACGAAACCCCGGCAGGAGGACTTTTTGTTTTGGCTTCGCGCCCTGTTCTAAAGCTGCCACACTTTCGCACTGACTGATGATGTATTGCGGACGGGACAATTCCTCCTGTGTTGCGCTATTGCCGTCCAGTGCGACGGAAACAATCCGGCCGATGGCCGCATCGCCGGACCTGCCCAAAAGCAACCATGAACTTCCCTCCCCCATAGACATACTGCGGGCGTTATCCGGTTTCAGATCCATCCGCTCGCGGTAGTCGTCAATCGTCGGCGTAAATACATCGCAGCCGCCGACCAGCGCCAGATCAATATCACCGCTTTCCAGGTAACTTTGCGCCAACCACAGGGCGGATTCAAAAGAGAGTTCTTCCTGCGAAATGGTCAGCACAACACCCTTGACGTCGCAAACCCGCGCCAGAAAAAAAGCGGCAGCGTTGCTGACGGAATTGGCAAACTGGTTGGGACTGGGAAATCCGCCATCATGTTTGAAAACCTGTGTAATAAACGGAAGGATTTCATCAATATTGCCCAGACCCGTAGCCAGAAAGATGCCAACCTTTTTGGCCTGCAACATCTCTTTGGGCGCACATTGAAAGCAGGACAAGGCGCCGCAGCAGACCAGCTTGATGAACCGGCCCGCGCGCCGCATGGGCTGTCCCATAATTTTTTGCACAAGATCATCGGGGTTGAGCGGCAACTTCGCTTCATCCCAGGCAGCGTCCTGATTGGGAACAAGCGCCGGCCCCAGGTAACTTGCTGCGATCACGGGTATGGAAGAGATAGTATTATTATCATTCATTGTTGTGTTCATACTTTTTCTATTATTCTCGTCCGGCCTAAATGGTAGGGAACGGTCGCGACCGTTCCCTACGGGTTTTTAGAAATGACATAGCTCGTGCATGTTCCGCCGAAGCCGAAGAATGTAAATAGATAAGCTCCTTCTTCAGCCGGCAAATTCACCTGTGACGGCGCAAAACCGATTTCCGGATCCAGCTCAGTGAAACCGAAACTGCGCGGAATCGTTCCTTCCTCCAGACACGAAAGCCACAGCGCCGTCTCGACCGCGCCTGCCGCGCCGAGCCCATGTCCTATGGCGCCTTTGATGGAGATCACCGGCGGCAGTTTTTCTCCGAACACTTTTGCCAGTCCCCGTCCTTCAGAAAGATCATTGTCTCTTGTTCCTGTGCCATGCGCCTTGACGGCAACAATATCCTCAGGCGCGATTCCCGCTTTGGCCAGCGTCTGCGACACCACATTTTTGACCAGTTCGCCATCGGTTCCGGCGGAGGTCAAACTGTTGTTGTCGTTAAACAGGCAGCCCCCCGTAAACATAAATTTATTTTTACCCGTAACACAACCCGCGCCCTCCTCCAGAATAATGCAGGACGCGGCTTCGCCGATCTGCATCCCGGAGCGCATATTGCAAAACGGCCGGCACTGTTCCGGATCGTAAAGCAGGAGGCTGGCAAACCCCTGCAACGTCAGATTCAACAGCGGATCAAAGCCGATTACAATCGCTCGCTTAATTTTCTTTTGCGCCAGCAACTGCGCCGCAACCACCAGGGCGTGCGAACTTGACACACAGGCCATGCTGAACGTCAGCGGCAGGCCGCGAATGCCGTATTTCTGCGCAATCGCATCGGCGACCTCACCGGGTCCCCTGTTGCGGCAGGCAATCGGCGGTGATTCCTTGCCGGGATTTTGCCGCACGGATTCGGTAAACTCAAACTCATTGCGGATGAAAATACCGCCGGTCGTTCCGACCAGCAAAGCGCTTTCCGCGATCTCGGAGGCGCTAAGCCCCGCGCGCTCAAAAGCTTCCGTGATCGATGCATCGAGCATCGCAAAGGACTTGTCCAAAGGATTGCCGCCGTAAGCGACTTCAAACGCCTTGAAGTCGCGGTTGGTCAGATGGGACGACAAACAAACGCCCGCCGGGTGGACATTGCCCACAATCAGGTTATGCGCGGATTCGGATGCGTTCCACCCCAGTGTGGTGACAGCGCCCCAACCACGAATATAGATATCGCCTCTGCTCACTTTTTAACCTTTGGCGCTTCAGTCACAAAATCGGCCAGCGAATCAAAGGACTGCATCGCCTTCGCTGCGGTTGACGCGTTTTTCAACTCCACTCCAAACTGAAAACGCAACTCCATTGCGATTTCCATCGCGTCGAGCGAATCGAGTTTGAGCGGCCCGTTTCCCCCGATAAAAGGCACATCGGTGGGCACATCCTCCGGTTTGACGTCTTTGACTTCGCATGCTTTAATCACCAGCGCCTTGAGCTTAAAAATCAGATCCTCCCTCGACGCTACGTTTAATTCCTTATACGCCTGCTCTACATCCATTGAACTCTCCTTCCCGCAATATAAAAGCAGATTCCCGCAAATAGTGTTAACACAATTAATTTAGGCAAAATGGCGACAAGCGCCGCATCGCGTAAAAAAATATCCAGATACGCCTGATGCGCCCAATAGATCGGCGAAATCATCGCCAGTTTTTTCATAACCATCGGCATGAGCGCGTGCGGCATCATGATTCCACCGAAAACACCCATCAATACGGCGCCTGTTGCCGCAAGCGTCGAAGACTGCTCAGGCGTTCTCGCCAGCGCCGCAACCAGCACACCAAAACCCGTTGTGGCGGCGGCAACAACCATTGTGACCGGCAGCATATGCCAGGGATGTTCCCCCAGATCAAAAGAAAAGCTGATGATATGGGACATAATATACACACCGACCAGCAGCATTAAAACAAATTGGAAAATATTGATCAGATAGTAAGGAACTATTTTTCCCAGGATGATTAAATTCGTGTTGACCGGATAAGTAAAAAGACGCTGGAGCGTGCCATCTTTTTTTTCCTTTAAAAAACCAATGGACATGGGAATGGCAATAAAAAACATCGCGAATATGGCGTAACCGGGAACATTCTGCTGAAGAGGGGTGGGAAATTCTTTGTTGGGTTTTGTTTTCTCAACGAGCAAACCGGCAATCACCGTATCCAGGTTATCGATGCCCATGACCACCTCCACGGTGATGCTGGTGATCAGTGAACGAGTCGCTATTTTGTAACCGGCATCAATCACCGGGTCAAAATACATTTCTACCGGTCTGTCTCCCTCTTCAAAACCTTTAGGAATTGTAACAATGGCATGCGCCTTGCCATCCGCAAAAAGCTGATCATCGGCCATGCCCCGCGGCCGATTGACATATTGAATCATTTTGTTGGACTTTATCTTTTCCTCAAGAAGGTTTGCTTTGAAAGAATTACTTTCGTTTACAATAACCAGTTGAATTTTCCGTCCGGTCAATTTATCTGTCCAGACGCCTTCCATGGCCAAGGACAGAAATAAAATCAGCGCCACCGGCATCAGGAAAAGAAGCAGGATCGTCTGCCGGTCGCGAAGCAGGATCAGCATTTCTTTTCTGATCAATTCTATGAGCTGCTTACGCATCGCGCAACCCCCGTCCCGTCTTTTCCAGAAAGAATTTCTCCAGGTTGTCGATTTCAGACATCGGTCCGTTGAAAATCATCTCACCTTTGTCTGCGACCGTCACACTCGAGCACAAGCGCGCGGCCTCTTCCATGATATGTGTGCATAATAAAATCGTCATGCCTGCGGCATTTAACTCGATCAGTGTATCATAAATATGATTGCGGCTTTGCGGATCAACGCCTACCGTTGGCTCATCGAGCAATAACAATTTGGGGGAATGCAGGAGAGCCACAGCCAGATTCAGACGCCTTTGCATCCCGCCGGAAAACGTCAAGACCGGCTCTTCGGAGTGAGCCACAAGGCCGGTTTGTTCCAGTACAATATTAGAACGCAAAACAACTTGTTCGTCCGACAGTCCGGCCATCGCGCCGAAGAAACGCAAATTCTCCCGGGCGGTGAGCGCCGTGTAAAGCGATATCGGCTGCGGCGCGTAGCCGATGGACAAAAGAGCGCTGCGATCGGGCATTGTAGCGCCGTAGATCAATACATCGCCCGAATAGCCCCTCAGTTGCCCGGTGATAATTCGCATCAGGGTTGATTTCCCCGCGCCGTTGGGCCCCAGGAGAGCTTGCATCCGCCCGTCTGCAACGGTCAGAGAGAATTTCTGCAGTGCACAGACAGACGCCCCTTCATAGCGGAATGTAATCGAAGAAATATCCAGCGCGTTCATGCCTTGAGTTCCCTGACGACTTTTTGGAGTTTTTTAAAGAATGCTTCTTCGCGGTCAGCACATTTCAAAATCAAGCCACCCGCCTTGAGAAAGGTTTCTTCCGCTTTGTCTTTTTGCTTGATAATACGCGCGGCAGTAACGGAAAACTCACGCCAGGTATCGCCAATTGCTGTCATTTCTTTTGACAAATCGGCAAGCGCATCCGAACCGAATAGTCCGGCAGCCTCGTGAAAAAAAGCGGCATACATGTACCGGAATCCGGCGCCCCCCGTGCCGGTCTCTTCCACCCAGCGGACTGTACCGGCAAGATGACGACAGGCTTCCTGAAAACCAAGTTTTTCCGGACTTTTGATGATTTTTCTGGCCAGAAACCGCATACCGCGGACACCAAAAATCGGCAGAGGAATCCTGAGCATCAAGCTGCAGGAATCCTTCATTCCCTTGATACACGCTTCCCGCAGATCAGGATGGGGATTAATGGATTTGGTATAATACATAAAACCGCGAGGGTTCATAGGCCCAGGTACGAAACGTGCCTGTTCCAAGCCGTCCGCCGGGCAATCTACCGGATCTCCAAATGTCGGGTCGCTGATGCGAAAACCACCTTCGATTTCACGCAGAACAATGATGTTGTGTCCGCCAAAATTATGGCGGTGACGTTCGGACA
>CAYGNV010000183.1:0-5180 GCA_964351355.1 uncultured Smithella sp. | reverse complement strand
GAAAGGGCGCAGCCATCGGCGCCGCGGCGGGAGTGGTTTCCGGCGGCGGCCAGGCCGCTACCGACCAGGCGGATGTGCAGGCTAAAATTAAGGGAGATTTACAGACCAGATCTTTGCAGTACCGGGCGGTCAAGCCGGGAGAGTTGGCTCACGGGTTTATTTTCTATCCGGGAGAGGCGAAGACGGCAAAGGTTCTGCGTTTGCAAATCAAGGAACTGGACACGGGCAGAATATCCACATTTAATATGCAATTGCAATAAAACCAGTCAAGGAAGGGATAACGATATCGAAAGTTGATGGATATCGAAATTGATTTGCTAAATAAATGAAAGAAGTTTTAATCGCCGCAAGCGGCATCATATTGTTTCTGATCGGCATGATTCGCCTTTCTTCCGCCGTCCGTCGTATGATGAACGCCAGAATAAAAGAACTGGTCAAGTACGCCGTGGAGAAGCCGCTCTATGGTTTGATTACCGGTGTCGTCTCCGCGATATTGTTTCAGAGTTCATCGGCGTCAACGGCGCTTACCATTGGTCTGGTCAGCGCCGGCTTGATCAGCTTTTACAGCTCATTGGCTATCGTCCTGGGCGCGGATATCGGCACCACCCTGACCGTGCAGTTTGTCATCTGGCGGTTTACGGAGTTTTCGCCTTTTTTTATTTTGGTCGGGGGGCTTTTGTGGCTAACCCGCCGGGGCAATTGGAAAGCCGCGGGTGAAATGATTTTTTATTTCGGACTGATCTTCTTCGGCCTGGATATCATCAGTCAGGCGACGGCGCCGCTTAAGCAATCGCCGACCTTTATGTTTTATTTTACTCAGACCAATAATCCGCTGTTCGGAATCGGGCTGGGGATTTTGGTTACAGCCGTCGTGCAGGCTTCCGCAATACCGATCAGTATTCTGGCTGTCCTGGCGCAACAGGATATGATCCTTTTGGAAAATGCCGTGCCTGTTGTTCTGGGCGCCAATATCGGCACCACGGTGACGGCGCTTCTGGCCGGAACGGTTGCGAATGTCAGCGGCAAGAGAACCGCTGTGTCTCACCTGATTTTTAAATGCGTCGGCGTTTTGCTCTGCCTGATTTTTCTGCCATTTTTTATCGAAATTCTGAAGAGCCTATCCACCAGCGGCCCCCAGCAGATCGCTTTGGCGCATTTTTTACTGAACCTGGTGATTGTTGTCGTTTTTATTTTTTTTCTGCGCCCCTTTGCCGCGTTGATGAAAAAAGTATTACCCGGTGAAGATGACGCTCTGCCCATCTGGCCGGAATATCTTGACCGTAAAGATTTAATCAATCCGGTCAAATCCCTCGATCATGTGCAAAAAGAGTTGCAGCGGCAGACAAAACTTGTGCATATCATGTTTCTCAGAACCGTCAAGCTGATATCCCACTATGAAGACGGGAAGCGCAGGGACATCTCTTATGTGGAGATGGTGGTTAACAATTTGCGAGCGCAGATCGTTAAATTTCTCTGGAAAGTATCAGGACGCGAACTATCCCCGCAGCTTTCCAGAAAAGTCTTTGCTTACACCGCTATGGCCGGAGATATTAAAAGCATTGGCAACCATATCCAGTCGATCAGCGCCCTGGCCGGAGAGCAGGCTTCGCACAAGATAAAGTTCAGCGATTGCGGAGAAAAAGAGGTTCAGGACATTCTTTCACTGGTGGAGCGCAATCTTCTTGACGCCTCGATTTTGACGGAAGTTTTCAACGCTGAAACAGTGAAGGACGTCATCCGCCGTGAGGAAGAGATCGATATCAAGGTCCAGGAAGCCCTGGAAAATCACCTGAAAAGATTTCATCAGCGTGAATGCAGCCCGGAGGCCGGCCCCATCTTTGTCGAAATGCTGGGTCATCTGGAACGCATCTCCGATCTTTGCAATAATGTAGCAGAACATGTCTGGGATATTCAGTAGCGGGATGTTGTTTGAAAAACGTATTGCCCGAATTGATAATATCTTCTATAATGTCACCTAAATATGATCATCCGCCAAGGGGGTATTATTCATGGATAGAAGAATGAACGCGTTGGCTTTTGCTCTGGAAAATAAAGAAAAAGAGCGCGAGTTTTACCTGGGCCAGGCCCGGAAAACCAAGAATATGGCGGGCAAAAACATGTTCAAACAGATTGCTGATGAAGAACATGAACATCACGAAATGCTGAAAAAGCTCCATGATAAATGGGCCGAACAGAAAAAATGGCCGGCCACCGTTCCCCTGAAAGTGAAGAAATCATTAGCCGGGACCATCTTGAAATCCATGTCCGGTAAAAAGTCGGCCCGAATTACCGGCACGGAGGATGAGCTCAAAGCCATCCGCACGGCTATTGATTTTGAAGCGCGCGGCGTTGCGCTATATACCAAGCTGGAAAAACAATGCACCGATCCGAAAGAGATAGCGTTTTTCAATATGCTGGCCGCAGTCGAGCGTGAGCATCTGCTGTCGCTGAAGGAGACGGGAGAATTTCTGGTCGATCCGGCCACCTGGTATCAGCATGTGGAAAAATCGGATTTGGATGAGGCGTAATTCCATTTCCTCATCAATAGGGGACATTAAAAACAGGGAAAGCAATCTTACTTACCAAGACCAATAGTCTATTCCTTTAAAAATCCATTTTATCCCATAGGGATAACAGGTTTATAGAAATACATACCCGAAAACAATCTACGACCCCGTCGGGGTCGCACGTATGTTGACACCATTAGCTATAGACGTGAAACTCCTTCGGGGTTTATAAACCTTACCCAAAAGGATTAAACAAAGCGCTGATTTAGAATTGGAATAAGGTATAGGGAGTGGATTGTTCCCTGCTATGTGGCGCTGATCGAATCAGTCTCTTCCAGCTTGCAGGTGAGTTCCGTCCAGATATGGTAGGTGTTTTCCAGCTCGTTTTCGACCGTTTTGAAATCGATCTGGAGCTCCTTGATTTTAACCGAGTCCCTATGGGTCTGAGGATCACACAGTGATTTTTCAGAGGCGGCTTTTCTGGCTTCCAATTTTGCGATATTTTCTTCCACCGTGGCCAGTTCTTTTTTTAGCGCGCTTTTGATCTTTGAGATTCGATTACGTTCTTCTGCTTCAATCCTTTTTTTATTTTTCAACGTTAATGTTTTGTCGAGAGCGGTCTCGTCGCGATTATCTTTTGCTGTCGTGTCAGCCGCATTTTGTGAGCGCTTTTCAATGAAATAGGAATAATTGCCCGGATAATCAAAAATTTTACCGTCCTTAAGCTCAAACACTTTGTTCACCAGATGATCCAGAAAGTAACGGTCGTGGGAGACAATAGCCACCGTACCGGAATAATTGATCAACGCGTTTTGAAAAATATCTTTGGTCTTGATGTCCAAATGGTTGGTGGGTTCATCCAAAACCAGGAAGTTGGTGTCGAGCAGCATGATTTTTAAAAGAGCCAGACGCGATTTTTCGCCACCCGACAAAATGCCGACGGATTTGAAAACATCATCGCCGGAAAAGAGAAATGCGCCCAGCAGGTTGCGCTTGGTCTGGTCGCAGGCTGTTGTCGGTACAGAATTGATTTCTTCCCAGATCGTGTTTGCGTAGTTGAGGTTTTGCGAGCTTTCCTGCGAAAAGAAGGCCATGTTGACCCCGTCGCCGTATTTTACGACGCCTGCGGCGGGCTGTTCCGAGAGGCTCAAAAGCCTCGACAGCGTTGATTTACCCGATCCGTTCACGCCCACGAAGGCAACCTTGTCGCCGCGGAAAAGCGAAAAATTCAGTCCGGAGAAAACCGTTAGATCGCCATAGGCGTGTCCAAGATCAGCAACCTTGACGACTTCCTTCACGCTTTTTCTGCCTTCCGGGAATCTCATGACGACGCTGCGGGCATTGCCCTCCAGTTTAATGTCCTTAAATTTCTCCAGCATCTTGACCCGGCTTTGCACCTGGGCGGCCTTGCTTGCTTTGTAGCGGAAACGCTCTACGAACTCCTCAATTTTTTTAATTTGCGCTTTTTGCAGTTCCATTTCTTTGAGGAGCGCTTCGCGCCGCCGGTCTTTTTCGGCCAGATAATAGGTATAGTTGCCTTTGTAGATGTTGATGTGGCAGGCGGCCAGTTGCGCGATTTGCGTGACGATCTTGTCGAGAAAAAAATGATCGTGGGATACGACCAGAATGGTTCCGGGGTAATCTTTGAGGTAACTTTCCAGCCACTCCATGCTTTCCGTGTCCAGATGGTTGGTCGGTTCGTCCAAGAGCATGATGTCCGGTTGTGCAAGCAGGATGGACGTCAACAGAATCCGCATTTTCCAACCGCCGGAAAACAGATCGCAGGTTTTGCCAAAGTCGCGCTCAAGGAAGCCGAACCCCTTGAGGATTTGTTTGGCTCGCGATTCAAAGGCATAGCCGTCGCGGGCGGAAAATTCAGCCGTAGCGTCGGCATAGCGGCGGGTGAGTTCACTGTATTCATGCGTGTTGTGTTTGGTGTGCGATATTTTTTGTTCGAGTTCCCGGATGGAGTCTTCCAACTCGGCGATGCCGCTTTTTTTCCGGAGATACTCAATCAAGCCTATGGCTTCGAGTTCGA
This sequence comes from uncultured Smithella sp., assembly GCA_964351355.1. GTDB lineage: Bacteria > Desulfobacterota > Syntrophia > Syntrophales > Smithellaceae > UBA8904. The sequence continues at coordinate 635 of CAYGNV010000183.1, read as the reverse complement.
CCATGTCCTGCGGCAGGTAGCCGAACTTTTTTTGCTTCCGGTCGGGAATCTCAATCAGTCCGGAATCGAGATGCACCTCATCGAGAATAGCCCGAAACAGTGTAGTTTTGCCCGTGCCGTTATCGCCCACCAGACCGATGCGGCCTTTCGGATAAATCGTCCAGTTAATCTGATCAAATATTTGTTTATCTAAAAAAGACAAGCTGGCATTGCGAAAATAGATCACGGGTGGCTCCTGTTTCTAAATCTGCGGGACTATAGGAAAATTGCATGTCGATGTCAATGGATTAATAGGTACGGAACTTTATTTGACGGGACAGATAATTTCCAATTAAGTTTTGCCTTGACGACTATAACACCCACCAGTCCACGGCGCACCGTATCGAATTGAGGTGAGGTGAGGTGAGGGTTACCGCTCAATAATCACGTTCCTTCAAGTTGAAACCCTTTTTCCCGGAACAATCTCAGACAGGCATCCGCGACAGCATCGTCGTAAACGATACCTCTGTTCTTCTCGATTTCCGCCAGAGCCGCATCAATGCCCAGGCTGGGACGATAGGGCCGGTGAGAGGCCATGGCCTCCACCACGTCGGCAACGGCGAGGATGCGGGCCTCCATGCAAATTTCCTCGCCTT
>CAYGNV010000182.1:0-5195 GCA_964351355.1 uncultured Smithella sp. | reverse complement strand
CATCAAAACCATTTTTGAATCGGGCGACAGGCCTGTGACAGATATCATGATTCCCCGTGTGGATATGTTTTGTCTCGCTTCCGATATGAAGGCTTCGGACATTGTCCGGGAGGTTGTTCGCGGCCGGTACGAGCGAGTGCCTATTTATCGGGATGACCGCGATAACATCATCGGTATCCTCTTTGCCCGCGATTTACTCAAAGACGCCTTGCACGCGCAGGCTGCGGTTTCCATTGAAAAGTTGCTGGCCAAACCTTATTTTGTCCCGGAGGGCAAAACCATTAACGGCCTGCTCCATGCTTTTCAGGAAAAATCGATTCAGATCGCTATCGTAGTGGATGAGTACGGCGGCGTATCCGGTCTGGTAACACTGGAAGATATTCTGGAACATTTATTTGAAGAGGCCTATGGTGATGATGAACCGGCCAACTCCGGGTGCGATATCCTGGATGAACATACGATGATTGTTCCCGGCAAGATGGAGATGGAACAGTTAAACGATCTGCTCTCCGCCTCGTTGCCGCAGGATGAATTCGATACCATCGGTGGCTTTGTTCTGCATTTATTCGGGAAAATGCCGGAGCGCGGCGAAATCATCCATTTTGAAAACTATCATTTCCGCATCGAGAGCATCGGCAGAACAAGGATCCTCAAAATCCGGATTGAAAAAGAACAAGAAACAAAGGCGGTGACGGAAGAATGAGCTTTTATCTAATCATTGCCGTCATCTTGATTTGCCTGATTCTGGAGGCCCTTTATTCCGGAGGAGAGGTTGCTTTATTTTCCTCCGACATCAACAAGATTAAATATCACGCGCGCCGGGGGTCGCGAGCGGCCATGCAGGCCGTCAAATTAAAGGAGCATCCCGAATGGTTTATCTCCACGGCGCTGGTCGGCACGAATCTGGCGATTATTATTGCATCCACACTGGCCACGGGTCTTTTGATTCAATATTTTGGCGCGAAACACGGCGAGCAAATTGCTTTTCTGATTATGCTGCCGATCTTGTTTGTTATCATTATCATTCGCAGCATCTTCCAGCACTATCCGGAGGTGATGGCGATTAAGGTGGCCTATTTTATCCGTTTTTCATCGCTTGTCTTTTATCCGCTGACTTATTTTATTGCGGCGATATCAAGAGGTGCGGTCAACATTTCGTTTGATCAAAAAGTGAAGCAGCCCTCCTACATCACCAAAGAAGGGTTAAAATATATTTTAGGCGAAAAGACAGAGGGCAGTGATATTCTGACAACAGAAAAAGAGATGGTCAGCCGTGTGTTTGATTTTTCCGAACTCACGGCGGAAAAGATCATGGTGCCCATCTCCGCTTTGACGGCCTTGCCGCAAACCATGAAGACCGAAGAAGCGGCGCGCGTTGTCGCGGCAAAAAAATATATGCGTATTCCCGTCTATGCGGATACGGTTTACAATATTGTCGGCATTTTGCATTATTTTGATCTGCTCGACATGTTATTGAAGCAGCAAACGCCAACGGAAGCGTCAGGCGCGGCCACGGTGGCCGGCTGCATGCGGACGGATGTTTTTTATGTTCCGGAAACGAAAAAGGCCGGTCCGCTTTTGATGGATATGCAAAGAAAACGAGAGCACATGGCGGTGGTTGTGGATGAGTACGGCGGCGCGGTCGGCATTGTCACCACGGAGGATATTGGAGAGGAGATTATCGGAAGTATCGATGAGGAATACAACAAGGGCGAAAAACTTTATAAAAAGATTGCACCCGGCCGGTATTTGATCAATGGCCGGATGAAAGTTGATGATATGAATCAAATCTTATTGACAAGGCTGCCAGAAGGAAACTATGAAACTCTTGGCGGTTTTCTGATACAACAGGCGGGAAGAATTCCCCTTAGTCGGGAAAGGCTTGAATTCTACGGCATGATCTTTATTATAGAAAACGCCGACCAGAAATCCATTCGGGAAGTTATGGTCATTTTCCCGCCGCGGCTTGAAGGGCTGCGTACACAAACGGTGTGAGGTGAAAACAATTGGTGAAAAAAACGGAATTCTGCGCGCTCATTTTAGCGGCGGGGAAGGGCACCCGCATGAAATCGGATATGGCCAAAGTGCTTCATGTTTTGGAAGGTAACCCATTATTGTATTATTCATTAGAGGCCGCACGCAACTCGGGAGCGCAAAAAATTATCGTGATTGTTGGTCATCAGTCGGACAAGGTGCGGGAAATTTTTCCCGATTCGGATCTGGGTTTTGTGGAACAGATACCGCAACTCGGTACCGGGCATGCCGTGATGCAGGCCAAGGAGGCTCTTTGCGACTACAAAGGTTTGACGGTTATTCTCTGTGGTGATGTGCCGCTTCTGAAACCGGAAACGATCCGGTCGCTGATCAGTCATCATCAAGACGCGCAGGCATCGGTGACTGTGTTGACCACCGAGCCGCCCGGACCCCACGCCTACGGCCGCATTGTGAAAAATAATCAAGGCGACATCCTGAAAATTGTTGAGCACAGAGATGCGACAGAAATGGAAAGAAAAATCCTGGAAATCAATACGGGTATTTATTGCGTCGATACGCCATTTTTATTTGCCGCGCTGGCCCAAATTAAAAACGACAATCAGCAGAAAGAATATTATCTGACCGATATCGTGGAAATTGCCCGGCGGGAGCACAGGAAGGTTCATGCTTTTTTGACGGCGGATTATATTGAAGTGATGGGGATCAATACTCTCGAAGAATTACGAAAAGCGGGTGAGTATCTTCAGAAGTCAGCACCCAGTCAGGCTTGAATTGTGTCCGATATGATCCATCTCCTTCAAGGTAAAGCGCTGCTCGCGCCGCTGGCGGGTATTACGAATCTGCCGTTTCGGCTGATTGTCCGCGAGTTTGGCTGTGAACTGTGCTTCACCGAGATGATCAGCGCGAACGGCCTGATTCGCGAATCAGCAAAAACAGTTGAATATTTAAAAACATGTCATGAGGATCAGCCGCTGGGCGTTCAGTTGTTTGGAGCCGATCCCGATATTATGGCGCAGGCGGCCGTTATTGTTGCGGCGCATCATCCGGATTTAATTGACATCAATATGGGTTGTCCGGTCAGAAAAGTCGTCAAAACCGGCGCCGGCGCCATGCTGATGAAAGATCCTATCCTTGCCGGTCGTATCATTGCAGCCGTAGTCAAATCGGTGAATATGCCCGTGACGGTCAAGATTCGTTCCGGGTGGAACCGCAGTTCCATCAATGCCGCAGCAATAGCCGGAATTGCCGAGGATTCCGGGGCAGCCGCGATCATTGTTCATGGACGAACGGCTGATCAGGGGTTTTCCGGTCACGCCGACTGGGGTGTCATTGCTGAGGTCAAAAGCGCAGTTAAAATTCCGGTCATCGGCAACGGCGATATCTGGCAGCCCGAGGACGCTGTTAAGATGCGCACCGAAACCGGTTGCGACGCGGTAATGGTGGGCCGGGGCGCACTCGGAAATCCATGGATATTTCGGGGAATTAATCAATTATCCTCCGATTTTCCGGCCAATTGTCATCCTTCCCTGTCCGAGCGGTATGCTATCATTAAAAAACACTGGGAAATGGAAACGCATTATTGCGGCAGACGAATTGCCAACCGGTCTTTCCGCAAACATTTACTCTGGTATGTCAAGGGCTTGGCCGGCTCAGGCCGGTTCAGGGAAGTCGTGGGAAAAATGACAGACAGCGATGCGATGTTGTCGGAATTGGACAGGTATTTTCAATCGCTTGCAGAGTCGCAAACCAAAATAATGGCTTGACATTTCAGGCGCGAATTGGCATAAATAAAAACAAAGTTAAAGCAGAGTCATTGGCGGTACATTCTGAAAAAAGGGTTGAAGTAAACATGGAAATCGTTAAATTTACAGAGCTTGAAGACAAAATTAAGCATATTGTCAGTGAACAGGTTTTTTTAAAAAAACAGATTTTAATATCGGAGGAAGCGCTAAAAAATAAAGAATTGGAGATAGAACAGTTACAAAGCAAAGTTAGGGTATTAGATGAGGAAAGGAACAGCGTACGCGCGAGGGTGGATTCACTGCTAGGTTTACTTGCAGATATAGAAGTGGTAAAATAATCTTCCAGGGCGTTGAATTTGAAAAAGCGTTATGAAATTAAAGTTTTAGGACAGGAACTTGCGGTTTTGAGTGATGCGGAAGATGAACAGGTGGCCAAAGTTGTCCGGTTTGTCAATGAAAAAATGGAAGATATTGTAAAATCCAGTGATGAACTCCGTATACTGGATGTGGCTATCCTGGCAGCTTTGAACATTACAGAAGATTTTTTAAAATTAAAGGGAGTTAATCAGGATCTGTGCGATCACCTGGAGCATCGGTCTGAAAAATTGATTCAACTTATTGAAGACGCAAGTTAATTGAAATATTTCACCCCTGCGATGTACGTGATTGTCATTTGTTTTTGAGCCAACACTTTGAACTGGGGGCCTATTCTTGTTTGTGGTGAGCAGGTTCGCCTTGTTCCGATAGTCGGGGGGCGGAAAGCCTGAAACAAACAACACCGGGCACCCACTTATTTTAAAGGTTCAAAATCGTGATTAACACGGCATAGGCGGGGATTTTTATTTTACCTGCTCTTCCTTTCTCTATCGACATACATTAAAAATTATAGTGAGCCATGAATCCTTCGGCAAGGTTGTTGGTTAGCGCTTGCCGGAAGGTTTAAATATAATCCTGTTGAAGCTTTCTGTCTGAATTATTCTGGCAAAAGCCGTTCATGAAGACAGTTTACTCAATGGGATAAAAGAGGAGGGAATTATCATGTTAAACGGCGGTTGGTTTGTCCTGTTTATAATAGTGGCAGTTTTAGCGGGTGCGGTTGTCGGTTATGTTCTGAAACAAATATTTACGGCAAACAAAATCAAGGCATCGGAAAGTCTGGCTGCGCGTATTGTCGAGGAATCCAAGAAAGAAGCCGAGACGATCAAAAAAGAAGCTATTTTGCAGGCTAAGGAAAATCTGCTGAAAATGAAGGCGGATTTTGATCGGGAAACCAAAGACGTTAAAAGTGATCTGGATGGACTGGAAAAACGCATCCGGGTTAAAGAGGAAAATGTAGACAAGCGTATCGAAATGTTGTCACAAAAAGAATCAAATATCGAAGGGCGTGACAAAACTTTAAGCCAAAAAGAGAATGCCGTGGAGGAAAAACACCGGCGTTTGGATGCGCTGGTGGAAGAG
>CAYGNV010000181.1:0-5205 GCA_964351355.1 uncultured Smithella sp. | reverse complement strand
CGGGGAGGCCGCTGTTGTTCCACTGTAGCAGGCGTCATATCGGGAAGGTCTTCACGTCGCGAATTACAGATGTCTATGCAAGGCGGGGGTTTGTTTTAAAACAAAAAGCGGATTATAACTTGGTAACGTGTCAAGACACGGCAAGAGAACAACGGCTTGAATATCCAATTGCTCAAGGTTCCTAAGTCTGATTTGGAAGGGGAAATCTGATGAAAGAAAATAAAAAAGATGCGACCGCACCTAACGCCGCCTCGGCTGCGTCTGCACAGCCGACGACAGGTACTGCAACTTCGGCACCGAGCCCGCCAACGCCGACCGGCCCAGCGCATTGTCCCTATCGTCGAACTACTGACCTTTTACAGCGCCTTGCTCCAAACAAGATGCGCGTCGGTTTCTTTATAGGCGCCGGCTGTTCGTTGTCCGTTCAAGGCGCTGACGGAAAGCCGCTGATCCCCGAAATTGCCGGCCTCACGAAACTGGTCAAAAGTTATCTGGACAACGATGCCAAATTGAAAACAGTTGCGCAGACCGCGTGGGATCGCGTGGCTGCGCGCAGCATTCCCACGCCAACGGTTGAAGACGTGCTCAGCCATATCCGGACACTAAAATCTCTTTGCGGAAAAGGCGCCGAAGATGCGATTGATGGTTTTTCATCAGATCTTCTCGACGAGCTCGATCTCTCTATCTGTGAACAAGTACGCGCTATTGTCAGCAAGCCTCTTCCGACGAGCGATACGCCATACCATGTACTTGCGAGTTGGATTCAGGCCATTCCGCGAGATAAACCAGTGGAGATTTTCACCACCAATTACGATCTGTCTTTGGAACAAGCCTTTGAAGAGCAGCTCGTCCCTTACTTTGACGGTTTTGTCGGTTCCGACAGTGCATTCTTGGATCTTGACTCGATGGCAGAGGATGACCTACCCTCACGTTGGGCACGGCTTTGGAAGATACACGGCTCCATCAATTGGTGGATGACTGCCAAACAGAAAATTCGGCGGAGCCGTGACAAAGTTGAGGGCGAGCAACTTCTAATTTATCCATCGCATCTCAAGTACGATCAAAGTCGACAGATGCCGTATTACGCCATGCTTGATCGATTGCGGGTATTTCTGCGCACAGGCCAATGTGTCCTTCTCACTTGTGGCTATTCCTTCGGCGATGAGCACATTAACGCCATTATTGCGCAAGGGCTTTCAGGAAACCCTAACGCAGCATGTCTCGGTATGATTTTCAATGATCGCAAAAATGTTCCAAAGGGAGTTGAGCTAGCAAAGCGGCATGCTAATTTGACACTGCTAGCGGCGGACGGTGGGATTGTCGGAACCCTTGATCGTGTCTGGGACAGCATCGTCAAAGACGAGAACCCCGCTTACCCGATTGCCGTTGCAACAGATTTGCCGGACTGCCGGACTACGGCTCCTGCGGACCGTTGCAAGTGGCTTCTCGGAGATTTTGCGGCGCTTGGACGTTTGTTGGCGCACCAGCTTTCCACTCGGGATATCGAGCAGGGAGGTAGCGATGCGTCGTGATCCAACACTCATCGGCACGGTGCAAGATGTTGCCGGCACTTCAGTAAGTGTCGCGCTGGTGAGCGAGACCGCCACGGGGCTGAGTTTCTACAAGGGCGAATCCTATCGGATTGGCCAGGTCGGGAGCTTTGTCCGTATTCCACTCGGCTATACGTCGCTGTTTGGGATCGTATCTCAAGTCGGAGCGGGCGCCGCACCAAAGACGGAAGGCGACCTTCACCCGTGGGGCAGCCAGTGGCTTAAAGTGCAACTGGTTGGCGAAAGAGGTCGCGGAGGTAAATTCGAGCGAGGTGTTTCACAGCATCCTACCATCAATGATGCCGTGCATATCGTCACCGAGGAGGATCTTCGAGAAATATACGGACCCGGCGATCCAGTTGACTTCGTGACGGTCGGCCAATTGGCTAGTGCAGAGTCGATCCCGGCGCTCATCAACATTAACAAGCTTGTCACTCGGCATTCGGCGGTTGTTGGGACCACAGGAGCCGGCAAATCGACGACTGTTGCCGGGCTTCTAACCGCGCTTTCGGAACCTACTCGCTATCCCTCAGCCCGCATCGTTGTCTTGGACATTCACGGTGAGTATGCGAAGGCGCTAGCAGAGAGATCTTCCGTATTCCGGGTTTCAACAGACGCCAATGCGGAGAAAGGTGAGAAGTCCCTAGAGATACCTTTCTGGGCACTTAGCTTCGACGAATTCGTAAAACTATCTTTCGGAGATTTGAATGATGAGGCAAGGGCGGCAGTTGCTGATGCCATCGTAGCGCTTAAACGCGAGTCATTAGGCAATCAGGCGCGCGAGGGCGTCACTGCCGCAAGGGTAACGGTAGATACACCAGTGCCTTTCTGCATTCATAAACTCTGGTTTGACCTACACCAACGAGAACATCGTACTATCATTCCTAAACCAGGTGGTGCTCCCGACGAAGTGGAGTCGGCCTATGTCCTTGACGGTAACGGCAAGCCAGTACAACTTGGCGATGCGATGTCGGTAACGCCTCCGCTTTATCGTACGGTAAAGACCACCGGACCACCAAGTGAACGAGTAAATTGGGGGCGCGACCCAATCAATATTCGGCAGCAACTGGCAGTCCTCGGTTCCAAGCTACGCGACCCGCAGTTCTCCTTCCTTTTTAATCCCGGGGAGTTGTGTCCCGATATCAAAGGAGCGGTTCTCAAAGATCTGGACGCGCTGCTAAAGGAATGGTTAGGGAGTCCTGCGCCCATCTCAATTATAGATCTGTCTGGAATCCCCCCAGCGGTGCTGAATGACCTCATCGGTGCTTTGCTGCGTATTCTCTACGACGCTCTCTTTTGGGCGAGAAACTTGCCCGAAGGCGGTCGTTTACGGCCACTGTTGCTCGTGCTCGAAGAAGCACATGCATACTTGGGGAAAGAGCATGTTGGGGCAGCATCTAGCGCGGTACGGCGTATTGCCAAAGAAGGGCGTAAGTATGGCGTGGGTGTCATGGTCGTGAGTCAGCGCCCGTCAGAAATCGACCCCACCATCCTTTCGCAATGCGGAACTATTTTCGCCATGCGCTTAGCCAATGACACAGACCGCGGACAGGTGACCGGAGCTGCGTCAGACAATCTCAAAGGTTTGTTCGATATGCTCCCGATACTTCGAACGGGCGAGGCGATTATTGTTGGTGAAGCTGTAAGTCTGCCAATGCGAACCCTCATCACCTCGCCGGGTAAAAACCGATGGCCAGATAGCAGGGATCCAAAAGTTGTTGTTCGTGGTGATGCCATGAATGGTTATGAAGACGAGGGTGGTTGGGCCGTGTCAAGACGTCTAGAAGACTATACGATTGTCATGCGGCAGTGGCGCAAGCAAAGTCCCTACTATGAGCACAAAGTGACTGAAACAAACGATACGGAAGATAATACCATACAAGGAGGTAAGTCATGAACTGGACTGAAACACCAGACTCTTCAAATATTGCTCGATACCGGTACGACGAAAAAGCCCATGTTCTAACTGTAGAATTTAAGAACGGTGGAGCTTACAATTACTATGATGTACCGTTGCAGGTGCATGTACAAATGAACGCTGCGACTTCAAAGGGGCAGTATCTCGCCCAAAACATTAAGAACACTTATCGGTACGCACGTGTATAGTGCCCTCGACCTGAAACTGGGTAGAACACCGCGAAGGAGAGAGTTTTTATGCCACGACTAACTGAACAGGAACAGCAGGAGATTGTCCGCTTTATTGAGGCGGACAGGCCGTTGCCGGATAAGTATCGCTTCCTGCTTTTCGCCGACAAGCGCGAGGTTGAACTGGTCTGGAATGGAAAGACGAGTGAGGTCTGCAATATCGTTCTGCCCTTTCAGGTCATCGAGCAGGTGGACGAACCGCGCGCCGAAAAACCAGAGGACACGTCATCACAAGGATTGCTTTTTGACGAGCGTGGCCGCCAGCTCAAGGGCTGGACGAACAAGCTGATCTGGGGCGACAACAAACTCATCCTTTCATCACTGAAGAACGGCCCGCTACGCGAGGAAATCGAGAAGCAGGGCGGCATCAAACTCATAGCCATCGATCCGCCCTTTGATGTGGGCGCTGATTTCAGCATGGACATCGAGATTGGCCCTTCGACAGGCTCAGGACAAGCTGAAACCTTCACCAAGAAGCCTGGCATCCTCGAAGAGATTGCCTACCGCGACACCTGGGGCAAAGGCACGGATTCATTCATTGCCATGATCTATGAGCGGCTAGTGCTGATGCGCGATTTGCTGGCCGAAGATGGGAGCATTTATGTGCATTGTGACTGGAGAGTTAATAGCCATATCAGGATGGTAATGGAGGAAGTGTTTGGACGTGACCAATATCGAGCCGAAATCATTTGGAAGCGAGCGTCAGCACACAGTGATTCTGCCACATATGGACAGATACATGATTGTATTTTCTATTTCTCGAAAGGGAAAAAAACTATCTGGAACTCGCCTCTTACTGACTACGAAGAATGGTATGTCGAGCGATACTACCGTTACAAAAATAAGGATGGTCGGAAGTTCATGTCCGACAACCTTTCAGCTAAGGGACTGAGCGGTGGCGGCTATCGTTACACGTGGAAAGGTTGTGAAGGATTCTGGCGCTGTCCCGAAGCCAAGATGCGCGAACTCGACGAAGCGGACCGAGTTTTCTACACCAAAAACGGTATCCCAAGGTTAAAGCGCTTCATCGATGAAATGGAGGGGCGTCCAGTGCAATCGTTATGGGACGACATCCAATCTGTTGTATCATGGGCGCAAGAAACAGCAGAGTATCCCACCCAAAAACCCGAAGCCCTGCTTGAACGCATCATCAAAGCCTCTTCCAACGAAGGCGACATTGTGATGGATATCTTTTCCGGTTCCGGTACGACGGAGGCTGTAGCGGAGAAACTGGGGCGCAAGTGGATCGGCGCAGATTTGGGCAAGTTCGCCATTCACACGACACGCAAGCGGCTGATCGGCGTGCAGCGGCAACTTAAGGCTGAGGGCAAGGACTACCGTGCCTTTGAAATTCTCAATCTAGGCAAATACGAACGTCAGCACTATATCGGCGTCAATCCCAATCTGCGCGAAGAAGAGCAGCGCAAGCAACTGGAAGAAAAAGAAGCGGCGTTCCTCGATCTGATCCTGCGGGCATATCGCGCGGAGAAGACGGATGGCTTTGCTAGTT
>CAYGNV010000180.1:0-5207 GCA_964351355.1 uncultured Smithella sp. | reverse complement strand
ATATGTTGAAGGATAGCAGAATATACAAAAGAAAAAAAGCGGAAATAAATATCCCATAGGGATAATAGGTTTATAGAAATACATATTCGAAAACAATCTACGACCCCATCGGGGTCGCACGGATGCTGGCACAATCAGCTATAGACGTGAAACCCCGATGGGGTTTATAAACCTTACCCAAAAGGTTTGAACAAAGCGTTGATTGAGAATGGGAATTCCTATTAAAATCCATTTTATCCCATAGGGATAATAGGTTTATAGAAATACATACCCGAAAACAATCTACGACCCCATCGGGGTCGCACGGATGTTCAAAATTTTTCTTAAAAACTCGCCGGTAGGGGATTGTTCATTTCGTGCCACGTCCGCAACCGTGCCTGATGCTATAATCCGTCCGCCGCCCGGGCCGCCTTCGGGACCGAGATCAATCACGTGGTCCGCAGACTTGATGATATCCAGATTGTGCTCGATCACCACCATCGTATTGCCCATATCCACCAGACGCATCAACACATCGAGCAATCTCTGGATATCCGCAAAGTGCAGGCCGATGGTCGGTTCGTCCAGAATATACAGGGTATTGCTGTTGACTCTTTTGCCCAGCTCCCGCGCGATCTTGATACGCTGCGCCTCGCCGCCGGACAGCGTCGTGGCCGATTGTCCCAGGCGGATATACCCCAATCCCACATCGGCCAGAAGCTGCAGATGCGTTTGGAGGGAAGGAATATTGGCAAAGAAATCCAGCGCCTGATGGACGGTCATGTCCAGCACGCCGGCGATGCTCTGATCCTTATATTTGATATCCAGCGTGTCGGCGTTGAAGCGCTTGCCCCGGCAGGCGTCACAGGTCACATAGACATCCGGCAGAAAATGCATTTCGATCTTGATCAAACCATTGCCTTCGCAGGCTTCGCAGCGCCCGCCTTTGACGTTAAAGCTGAAACGTCCCGGTTTGTAGCCGCGCACGCGCGCTTCCGGGAGCCCTGTGAATAGATCGCGGATAAAAGAAAAAATGCCGGTGTAGGTGACGGGATTGGAACGGGGCGTCCGTCCGATCGGCTGCTGATTAATCATGATCACCCGTTCGATATCTCCCATATCTTTGACCCGTTTGATTTTTCCCATCGATCCGCTATGCTGGTTTAAGCGGCGCGCCATGACTTTATACAGCGTTTCAATCACCATGGTGCTTTTGCCCGAACCGGACACGCCGGTCACCGCAGTCAAAACGCCGGTCGGGATTTTAATATCAATATTCTGGAGATTGTTTTGCGACGCGCCTTCCAGGATGATGTGGCGACCTTTTGTGGATCGCCTCCCGGCCGGCCCGGCGATGGTTTCCCTTCCGGACAGAAATTTGCCGGTGAGCGAGGTTTCGCTGATGAGCACGTCGGCGGGCGTGCCCTGAAAAATGACTTCGCCGCCCTGGGCGCCGGCGCCCGGCCCCATATCCACAATATGATCGCAGGCCAGCATCATATCGGCGTCATGCTCCACGACCAGCACGGTGTTGCCCATGTCACGCAGTTTTTTCAACGTGTCGATCAGACGCAAATTGTCTTTCTGATGCAGGCCGACGGTCGGTTCGTCGAGCACATACAAAACGCCCATCAGGCCGGAGCCGATTTGCGTGGCAAGCCTTATGCGCTGGGACTCCCCGCCCGACAGGGTGGAGGTGGAGCGCGCCAGATTCAAATAATCCATGCCGACATTAAGCAGAAACTGAAGGCGGCTTTTGACTTCCTTGAGAATGCGCTCAGTAATGAACAGCTCCTGCGCCGAAAGGGTTATTGTTTCAAAAAACTGGAAGCATTCACGGATGGACATCAGGCAAAGGTCGTAGATGTTTTTACCGCCCATGGTAACGGCCAGGCTTTCTTTTTTCAGGCGCGCGCCGCCGCAGGTTTCACAGGGCCTCAAATCAATGTAGCGGCCCAGGTCGTTTCGCACCGCCGTGGAGGTTGTTTCCCGCCAGCGCCGTTCCAGTTGTTTGATCACACCCTCAAAGGAACGGTGGGCGAAGTAGCGCTTGTCCGGACGGTCGGAATAGAATTTAATCGATTCCGTCCCCGATCCGTAAAGGAGAACGTTTTGGATTTTTTCAGGCAGTTTGTTAAACGGGGTATTGATATCGAACTTATAATGCGAAGACAGCGCATCGAGCATGTTATGATAGTAAAGGGAGTTTCGTCCGGCCCAGGGCGCGATAGCGCCCTCGCGAAGCGACAGGCCTGCGTCCGGCACCACCAGGTCGAGCGCGAAGTGCATGCGCGAACCCAGACCGTTACACGCCGGGCAGGCGCCATAGGGGCTGTTGAACGAAAATACGCGGGGCGCAAGCGACGCCATGTTGATGCCGCAATCGGGACAGGCGTATTTTTCAGAGTACAGCGTTTCACACCCGTCGGCGGTTACGATCCTGACCAGGCCGTCGCTTTTACCCGCGGCGATTTCCACGGAGTCGCGCAATCTTTTTCGAACGCCTTCCTTCAAGACCAGACGGTCAACGATCAGATCGATATCGTGGCGTTTTGTTTTGGATAGAATGATATCTTCGGCCAGATCGCGAATTTCGCCGTCAATGCGGACGCGGGCAAAGCCTTCCTTCTGGAGTTTTTTCAATTCTTTGGCAAACTCGCCTTTTTTCCCGCGGACCAGAGGCGCCATGACGCTGAAGCGCGTATCCGCAGGCAGCGAAAGAATGCTCTCTACAATGCTGTCGATGGTTTGCGATTTAATTTCCCGGCCGCAACTGTAACAGTGGCACACGCCGATTCCGGCGAAAAGCAGGCGAAAATAGTCGTAAATTTCGGTGACCGTGCCCACGGTGGAACGCGGATTGTGGCTGGCCGCGCGCTGTTCAATGGCAATCGCGGGCGAGAGGCCTTCGATGGATTCCACATCCGGCTTGTCCATCTGGCCGATAAACTGGCGCGCGTAAGTGGAAAGCGATTCGACATAACGGCGCTGACCTTCGGCGTAAATGGTGTCGAACGCCAGGGAAGATTTACCGGAGCCGGAGACGCCGGTGATGACCACCAGCTTGTCGCGGGGAATATCCAGATTGATTTTTTTGAGATTATGCTGGGACGCGCCCTTGATTCTTATGAAATCCATAGTGCCGTTTGCCGCTTCCTAGAGCCGGACATCGATGAAAGATTTCTTGCGGATGCTGGCAATCCATTCGTCATATTTTTTGGCTATTTTTTCATCTTCAATTTTTGCTTTGATTTCGTCGCGCACCACGGGCAGCGGTTTCAGCCCATCCCCCCGCTTATCGATAACCGCGATAATGTGAAATCCCAGTTCCGATTCGATGACGTCGCTGACGCCTCCCACGGGCAGGCTGAAGGCCGCCTCTTCGACGTCCGGCAGAATAACGCCTTTTTCCACAAAGCCGATATCCCCGCCCCCAGCCGCCGCCGACCCTCGGGAATATTGCGCCGCAAGCGCTTCAAACGGCTCACCTTTCCGGATGCGTTCGCGTATTTGCAGCGCCTGGTTTTTTGCGCTTTCGCGCGTTGTTTCGCCCGCGTTCGCGGGTGCCGGCAGCAAAATCTGCCTGATGCGCACCGCTTTCGTTCCCTCATAATCCTGGCGGTGTTTGTCATAAAAATCGCGTATTTCTTCGTTGGTGACCAGGATTTTGGATTGTATTTCTCTTCGGAGCAGGCTCATCCGCAGCATCTGTCCCTTGATTTCTTTTTTCACGGCCGCAAGAGAGTTTCCTTCCGCCGCCAGTTTGTTTGTTAAGGCCTCCATGGTCGAGTTGCTCTTGGCCAGCATATCCTTGATGACATTCATCACGTCCTCATCTTTTATGGCGGCAACGCCGAGCCCCGCTTTTTTTGCCTGTTGTTCGATCAGCATCTGATCAATCAGGCTCTGCAGGAGGGCTTCTTTGTTCTGCTTCAAAACGGCTTCCTTGTCGTTTCCTTGATAGGAGCGGTCGATATTTTTTGCATAGGGTTCAAACGCCCGATTGAGTTCGGCAAGTGTGATGACCTCATCATTGACGATGGCAACAATTCTATCCGTCACGTTGGCGGCAACCGTTCCGCACGCAAGCCCTATCGCCAAGATGATCGTGAGACCTGTTTTTAAAACCTTCACCATTTTCCCCCCTGTATGAAATTTATTATGGTGTCTTTGCTCTGCGGGTATGTTTTTCTTTTTTGACAACGGCTTTCTCCTTCAAACCCTCCAGCCAGACGGTAAATGCCGCCTCCTCCTTTTGGGCCCGGATATCGGCCATGACTTCTTCCTTACACTCCGGAAAAGGTCTGATCCGGGCCGGCTGTATCTCCGTCACCTTGAAAATATGGTATCCATAAGCGCTTTTCACAACGGGGCTTATTTTACCCGCCGGCAGATTAAAAAGAGTTTTGTCGAGCGGTTCCGGCATGGTTTCACGGGAAATCAAACCCAGATCGCCTCCGCGAACCGCTTCCGGTCCAGTGGATACCTGTATCGCAACTTTGGCGAAATCTTCGCCTTTTTCAAGCCTTGCCTTTATTTCGTCAGCCGTCTGGGCGTTCCTGACGACGATTTGCGCCGCCCGGACACTTGCTTGAGTTTTGCACATGCCGGGATGCTTATTAAAGTAATCTTCCGCTTCGTCTTCCGAAACGCGGATGGACGCATTGACGTCCGCCGCCACCAGTTTGTCCCAAAGCATCTCTTTTTTGAGCTCTTCGCGCCAGTCTTCATATCGCACATTTTGCTGCCGGAGCAAATCAAAAAAATTGTCGCCGTAATCTTTCCGGATATCAATCAGCTTTCTTTCCAGTTCCGTATTGCTGACCGACAGGTTCAATTCCTGCGCTCTCTGGAGGACGATTTTTTCCGTGATCATGGATTCCAGAATTTCCTTTTCCAGCAACTCCCGTTTATCCGATGAATCGGGGAAGGCCTTGAGGGAGAGCAGCTCCTTCTGGTCGTTCAATCGTTTTTGATATTCGTCCAGATAAATTTTTTCGCCGTTGACCGTGGCGACATGCGTTCGATTGCGAAGATCATCTCTGCCGCAGGCGGTAATCAGGCACAAAACCCCCAGAAAAACCAGGGGCATGAAAGGTTTGCAGGGGTTGATTAATTTTTTTAATATTGGCGGCCGCATGTTGTTCATGGCATTCTATATCTTGATAATGGTTATTGGGCAAGCATCTTTAAAAGCCCTTCGGCCTGATCCAGTATTTCCGGCGCGG
>CAYGNV010000179.1:0-5244 GCA_964351355.1 uncultured Smithella sp. | reverse complement strand
TCCTTCCGCCATGAATTCCGGGTTGGAGAGGACGTCAAAGGTAATATTTCCTTTTCCGGAAGCCAGGATTCGTTCCATGGCCAGCGCAGTTTTTATAGGGAGTGTGCTTTTTTCAATCACAATTTTTGAAGATTGAGAATTTTCCAGAATCTGCCGTGCCGTTTTTTCCCAGTATTGCAGGTCGGCAGCCATACCTGCGCCCGCACCGAAAGTTTTTGTCGGCGTATTAACGCAGACGAAAATAATATCATTTTCTTTAATCTGATTTTCGATATCCGTGGAAAAAAATAAATTTCTGCCGCGTGTTTTTTGGACGATTTCATCGAGTCCCGGCTCATAGACGGGAAGTTGGTCGGAGTTCCAGGCGTTGATACGCTGATGGTTGATATCGACTACAGTGACTTTATAGTCCGGGCATTTGCAGGCAATCATAACCATGGACGGGGCGCCGACGTAGCCTGCCCCGATACAAAGAATTTTCTTTTTAAATTTCATTTTTCCTGAATTACCCTCCGTTTTTAGGACATTTTTAAAGTATCGCGGAAATACTGAATGGTCGTAACCAAACCCTGTTCCAGCGCTATCTTCGGTTGCCAGTGCAATTTGTTTTCCGCGAGCGTTATATCCGGCTTGCGCTGTGTTGGATCATCCGCAGGGAGCGGCTGAAAATCAATTTTAGAGCTGCTACCCGTTAAATCAATGATCATCCGGGCTAATTGTAAGATGGTGAACTCACCGGGATTACCGATATTAACCGGGCCAAAAAAATCATCGGTGGAATTCATCATTTTGATTAACCCGTCAATTAAATCGTCGCAATAACAGAAGGAACGGGTATGATTTCCATCCCCATAAACCGTAATGTTTTTTCCCTGCAGGGCCTGAATAATAAAATTACTGACGACGCGTCCGTCATTGACGGCCATGCGCGGTCCGTAGGTATTGAAGATGCGGACGATTTTGGTGTTGACGGCATTTTGCCGGCGGTAATCCATCATCAGGCATTCAGCGGCTCTCTTGCCTTCATCGTAACAACTTCGGATACCAATGGGGTTGACGCGTCCCCAATAAGATTCTTTCTGCGGGTGCACGTCCGGATCGCCATACACTTCCGACGTGGATGCCTGAAGGATTTTCGCTTTGGTTCTTTTGGCAATTCCCAGAACGTTGATTGCGCCCATGACATTGGTCTTAATGGTTTTGATGGGATTGAACTGATAATGCACAGGCGAGGCCGGGCAGGCCAGGTTGTAGATTTCGTCCACTTCCAGATAGATGGGATTGATGATGTCGTGACGAATCAGCTCAAAGTGCGAATGGCCGAGAAGATGGGCGATATTTTTTTTGCTGCCGGTAAAAAAATTGTCCAGACAGAGGATATCGTTTCCTTCTTTTAAAAGCCGTTCACAAAGATGGGAGCCTAAAAATCCCGCACCGCCGGTAATTAATATTCGCTTCATAATCTCCAACTGTCATTCATGGTAGTATTTTGTTTTTTTCTCTGCTATTAAAGCCGAAACAAGACATAGATGTCAACAACAAAAAACACAACAAAAAGCAACAAAAAGTGTTTGCTGAAGATTGTATGAATAAAAGCGCGGGTGAAAAGCAAGGAACTCTATATATAGTTGCCACGCCGATAGGCAATCTGGAGGACATTACACTCCGGGCGCTGCGGGTGTTAAAAGAGGTGGACCTGATCGCCGCGGAAGACACTCGCCATTCCAGAATCCTGCTCAATGCCTACAATATAAAAACGCCCCTGATCAGTCTGCATGAGCATAACGAGAAGGAACGAAGTAAACTTGTTATTTCCAGAATCAAAAACGGAATAAGTATCGCTTATGTCTCCGATGCCGGCACGCCTTGTGTTTCCGATCCCGGCTATCACCTGGTCCATATGGCCCTGCAAAACCAAATCAGCGTGATTCCCATTCCCGGACCTTCAGCTTTAATTACAGCTTTGTCTGTCTGTGGCTTTCCCGCCGACCATTTTTTGTTTTGTGGCTTTTTGCCGCCCAAAGAAAACAGGCGCCGCCGGTTTTTGGAGTCCATTAAGGATGAAGAAAAAACCATTATTTTTTATGAGTCTCCGGCAAGAATCATCGATGCGCTGAAAGATGTTTATGATGTGTTGGGCGACCGGCCAATCGTTGTGGCGCGTGAACTGACCAAAGTTTTTGAAGAGATTAAACGGGGGCGGATTTCTGATATGTTATCACAGGTTCCCGTTGTTAAAACGAAAGGGGAATTTACGGTCATCCTGCAGGGAGCTTCCCCTGAGCCTGTTTCACTTACGGACGATGAAATTCAGGAAAAGCTTCTGCGACTCTGGGCGGAAAGCCCCATGTCGTTGAGAGATGCCGTCGCGGAGATTGTGCGGCGAACCGGATTATCCAGGAAAAAAGTTTATGATATGGCCGTTAAAATCCGTCAGGCGCCTGATCGGAATTGAAATCCGGAACAATGCATATATTGCTTGAAGAGTTTTTTGCACTATGGTAACTCCATGATGAAATCAATAGAAAACTAATCATTTTATTATTATGACGCATGGTGAAGAAGGAATGAAAGATGATGGAAGCTTTCGGGATGGTTCAAGATAAAACAATACACGAACTGACCGAAATATATGACGAACGAAGCGGACAGGGGCGCAGTGCGACTGACGGGAAAAATCCGCAGCAAATCATCGTGATTGACGGACGGGGCTACGAACGCGTCACATCGAATGGCGAGAAAATCCACGACCTGACGGAGGTCGTGGAACATAATCATTTGGCTCCTCAACTCAACGACGTGGTCATGAAGCGGGCGGTGAAAATTATTGAAAAAATCGCGCGGGACGTTATTCCTGATATTGCCGAGCGCGTGATCAGGGAAGAGATTAAAAAAATAAAGATCATGCACAAAGACCGTTTGTCGGATCAGGATTAGGTGATGAGGAAAAACCTGCTGCTTGTTCTTGTCCTTGCTGGAGAAGTTCAAAATTTAGTGTCTGAGTTCGAAAAATCAGGAAAATATTCTTTGGAAGTCTTTAAGGAGAATCAGAATGTTGTCGAGATCAATTTACAGGCTAAAGAGGAGGCACAATGAGGGCCCGTAATATTCTATTTGTCGTGTTGATAACTTTTTGCCTATGTCTGTCCGCCTGTTCATCCCGGGCACCGGGTGTGTTAAAAAGCGATCAAAATCCGGGCGCCGTGAACGTTATTGCTTTGCTGCCTGTGGAGAGCAATGTCGCAGACTCAAAAGCTTCGAGAATGATGCGGACAAAATTGGGCGACGCACTTCGCTTTAAAGGCTATCCTCAAATTGCTCCCGATCTGATTGACAGTAAATTGATGCCTCTGACCGGCGGTGTGGAAGTGAGAAAAAATAATGTTGTCCCACCGAAGGCGATAGGGGAATTACTGGGTGCGGATGGTGTTATGTACTGCTCGCTCATTGAAAGTAAAACATCAACCGGTTTGTTTTATGCGCCGGTCACTGTGTCTGTCCGATGCGAATTACGCAGCACGAAGACAGGTGAAACCCTTTGGAATGCTCAATACAGATCGACAAGCAGAAGTTTTGATTTAATTCGCACAAGACTGAAGATGAAATCTCGCGGGGATTTGGAAGCGACATTGGAGGAAGCTGTCGGTAAAGTCCTGGAGACGCTGCCTGATGGACCGAAATTAAGGGGATAGTTATTTGTCTTCCGATGAAACTTTTAAGGAATTCTTCATAAAGGCGATGAACAAGGAGAATGCCATGAAAAAATTGATGTCGATAGTTTCTTTAACACTCCTTCTGTTGATTTGTTTAACCTCTGCTCAAGCAAAATCGCCCGTTATCGTTAAAATGACGAAAGGCGAAGCGAAAGTCACTACATTGCAAGGTAAGGCCGAAGTCATTTGTGCAGGGCAGAAAGAAACCAAATATCTCAAGAAACATGATCTTATTGGGGCCGGATGCGAAGTGTCAACTGGCCCTGAAAGCCGCGCAGAGATTATTCTTCCCGACAAGAGCATTATTCGTTTTGCTGAAAAAACAAAGTTTAGACTTGTCCAGGTTGACACGGGTGAAGACGGGAGGCGCGCTGTTAAAGTTTCCGTGGCCGTTGGCAAGATTTGGACGAACGTACGTAAATCTCTGCCGGGGGGAAATGATAAATATGAAATTTCCTGCCAAAATGCCGTTGCCGGTGTTCGCGGCACTATTTACCGTATGGATGTCGAAGGCGACCAGTCGGCGCTGGTGAAGGTTTATGACGGTGAGGTTCGTGTAGTTGCTGCTTCCGGAAAGCATCAGGCGGCTGTTTCCGCTGTAGGGCCGCCCATGCCCGTTTCCGGGCCAACGGTGATTGAGGGTCCCAAACCCGTATCCATGGAAGAATGGGTGTATATCGTCAAATCGATGCAGAAGATTCATATCGCCTCTGATGGCCAGGCCCGAGCGCCTGAAAAGTTTACGGAATCCGAGGATATGGATGATTGGGTAAAATGGAATAAATCAAGAGATCAAAAGAACCTTAGATAGGTGCAAATATCAAACTGTAGATGAATATACCAAATTTTTTATCGTTACTGCGAATCATCCTTGTTCCTGTATTTGTCATTTTTCTGATTCAATCGGAATATGACAAGGCATTGATCACTTTTATGGTGGCTGGGCTGACCGATGCCTTGGATGGGGCACTGGCGCGCCTGTTGAAGTGCCAGACGATCCTAGGCGCCTATCTTGATCCTATTGCGGACAAATTACTACTGGTCACCAGTTTTGTTACACTGGCCATTTTTGGTATTATTCCCGGATGGCTGGCTGTTATTGTCATCAGCCGTGACTTTATTATTTTACTGGGGATCGCGATTCTGAATTTAATGTCAGTGGCTTGCGAGATAAAACCGGCTATTGTGGGAAAAATCACGACAGCCTTGCAGGTGGCCACAATATTTTTTGCTTTGTTATACAAGGCAGTTACACATGATTTCAATTATTATTGGATAATAGGTCTTTGCTGGACAACGGCTTTATTCACCATTATTTCCGGTTTGGTTTACATTATTCGAGGAATTCGGATACTGAATAAATCCGTACCTGAAGAGGCTAAAAAATAAGATATTTGCTTGACACAGCAGCGTTTTACTGCTAGTTGACCAAACGCTAAAAATTAAATATAGGCAAGTAGCTCAGGGGGAGAGCGCCATCCTGACGCGGTGGATGTCCAGGGTTCAAATCCCTGCTTGCCTACCATTTTTT
>CAYGNV010000178.1:0-5269 GCA_964351355.1 uncultured Smithella sp. | reverse complement strand
CATTTACCTACCCCATTTTTTAGTGTTTCATGGTGTTCACTTAGTCTCATATCACGCCTCCCTTGCTTTAAATGCTGCTATGTCTTTTTGCAGAAGCGCTATCCTATTTAACACATAGTCTAGTGATTCACTCAATTTTTCAACTACTCCTAATTCTTTCCAATCATCAAGGAAAGCTCTATCAGCATCGACAAAGCTCACATTCTTAAATGCGCCTTCTCCAACTACGATAATGTTTCCATGTTTATCTATAAACGCGATAGGATTTTTATGAGCGCAGTTCCCGCAGCAGCGAAGGTTCTCATTAACTTCCTCTTGCGCCCGTAGTCTCGCGTTGATCTGTTTGTTTTCTTGGCGGTATTGTTTAAGCCGCGCCCCTAGTGTCATGGCGGCTAAGTTTTGAGCGCAATTTTCATGCCCATTTTCTGAAGCCCAATCGTTATATAATTTACCGTCAATACAATACTGCAACAACTGTTCGTCCGTCATGTCGATTGTCTTCATGCTGCCCCCCCCTTTTCAAAAAGCATGGCCTGATTATCGTCAGTTTTCTTTTTCGCCGCTTTCTCTTGCGCCCTGGACAGCCCTGAAGCGTGTTGTGCTAGGCACGTTCCAACCCTCTTATCGTTTACTTGGTGCATCGTTTTTTTATTACAAGTAGGGCAGAACATCAAGACCGCTATTGTATTACGTTGATAGTGTTGCGTCATCCTTACCTCCACACACAGTTAATAGGTTCTGCTTTTGTCGATACCCTCCGCCCAGTCCCGCGAACGAACGAAAGAGGGTAGGTTGCCTGGACGTGTTTCAAACATCTTTCGAGCTCAGGTATGGTCATCTGTGCCCTGGGTTTTCCAAAATACTGATAAACGTCCGTGTTCAGCTTCTGCGGCATGTATCTGCACTGGTAGGCAAACCGTTTTATGTGGCTATCGATCATTTCCCGCAATTCCGCTTCTGTTTCTGAACTCGTCTTTTCCGTTACGGAAATTCCCGCACCGAGAATCATGTCACGCCGCCCGGTCATGGCAGAGGACAGCGGGATTATCCCCCCGGGGGCCGGTTCCAGGCGAAACCCGCCATCCCCTGAGCCCTCGCGCTGCCGCGGCGAGGATCTTTCTTGCATGACAGGCGCTTGCTCAGCTTCAATTTTCTTCATGACCTGTTTGAAAAGTGGGTCCGCCGGCGCGAAGATGTGGCCTATCTGTTCGTCGTATGGTCCCGCGGCCGGGTCGATCCGGTTCGCCCGGGCGGTCATCTGCTCTATCCATGGAACGGACCTAATTCTCGTCAGGCAGATAATGTGGCTGATTTCAGGTATGGACAGGCCTTCATAAACCATGGCCACGGACACCAGCACGTCGAGTTTACCTGCCTTCATCTTATTAATGACCTTCAGGGCTTCGTCTGAATCGTCAGAAGTGGCGATATCGCAGCGGGCGGATATTCCGGAAAGGTTTGCAATGTGTCTTTTTGCTTCTTTGATATTCGAGGTAACGATAACGCATTTTGCGCTCGGGTATTTTTTCCGGTGTTCCTGCCAGTGGGCAATCCCGGCCGCAAGAAGGTGATCAGCGTATTCAGTCTTCAGGGCGGTATAAAGGGCTTTGTTCGCGTCGGCCTCGTTCATTTTATCCATGCTGGCAACCCGGACTTTGCGCCCTCGGTTGTCTTCCCACTCTGCTGATCCATCGGAAAGATGGAATCGAAGGGGAATAATCGCCTTTTCTGCCAGTGCGTCGGCGCGGGTGTATTTGATCACGGCGTTTTCCGGTCCGTCCTGTAGCCAGGGCGTGACATTTTTCCCATGGCCGCGGTAAGGCGTGAAGGCTATCTTCGTTCCGTCTCCGCGCTCGAGCGTCCCGGTCATCATAATTCGGAAAGCGGCCATGTTGTAAAGCGGGGCTATTTTCTTATGCCAAAGTGAATCTTCCTGAACGTGGTGAAATTCATCCATTATCAAAACATACCGGCGCCCGCTGAATTCATTATACAGAATTCCTTCGTCCATGCCCGCAGCGTTATAGGTTGTCGAGGCTCCGGAAAGCCCGCGGCAAGGGTTAGGCTCGTTCGTTGTCTGCCTGATTTTAAGATTATGATTGAACATCGTCCGGAAATAGGGGTTGACGAATTCCCGTTCAGCCTGGTCGGTCAAAGACAGGCGCGGAGCAATCCAAAGAAGTTTGTCGGCCAGGCCTGCTTTAATAAGTTGGCCGGCCATGATCGGGAGAATGCTTTTCCCTCCGCCCGGACAAACCTGACAGCAGATCGTCCGGGCGGAGTCGCCTTTGATGATGCGGTCAATGACCGACTTAAAATCTGATTGGTGCTTACGCAGCATGGTTTTCTTTCTCCGCATGATGAATTATTGCAGGACGTGCCCAAAGTTTTTGAAATTTACCGCCGACAAAATCAGGGTTTCTCCATCCGTCATCCCTTCGCCAAAGCATCGCCATGGGGGTAAATCCGGCATTAAGCGTCTCCACCATGCGTTTTGTGGCTGCGGTTACTGTGTCGCCCTTAAATCCGCAAAGCACAAAACACCGGAGCGTATGACTTTGGGTTGTAAACCCGGCGTTGAACAACATTTCACCGGCCGCTTGAAGCGGTTCAAGATCATCCGGCGTGTCATAAGCAAAAAATAATTGTTTCGGTTTTAATCCACGTAGGGCCAAGCAGTGAGCGTATGTTAGCCTTTTGGCCTCTAAGCCACCCGAAAAATCTGCGTATTGGTATTGGTTGGAAAGCATTTTAAATACTTCCCATATATGGTCATTGGAACACGCCAGAAGATTATCATCGAGAATGTTCCAGCCCTCAACAACTGGCAATTCCCTTATCTCTTGCCCCTCGCGCTTCCATACAGAACAAAACCAACATCGGTTGGGGCAACCCCTTGATGTGATCACATAACCGGGCTTCAAATACCGTCCAGGGACAAAATCTTCACCCCTTTCGCCCGTTGCTGGTCCGCCGATCCGTACAGGCGCAACAACACGCCATTGCTTTGCCAAATATTCTGCTCGTCGCAGATCCCAAGTGAAAGACACGGAAATATGAACCTCATCGGCTTCATCAAAAAAGCCCGGCGTTGTATTAATTCTGACGTTCTCATCGTCTGGCGTGGCTTTTGTTTTTCTCGGGAATACACGGATGATTTTCACGGCATAACCTCATTCGGTAACGGGATAAAGCAATTCAGGTCCATTGACGCCCATCTTCTAACCCGCTCAAGATAATCTTCAAACTGAGTGGTATCCAGCGCGGTTGTCGTCCCGGCTGTTTGTAATCCGGGAATTAGTTCTTTGCGGAGAAACTTCATTCTCAGGGCCGTGTGCATTTCTTCAGGTTCGTAACCGCAGTGTTCGCCCAGGATTACAATCACCACTCCCCAGTAGTAACTATTCTGGTTCAAAGACCGCTGGCTTTTCTTTTTCCTGATGATCAGTTCAATGTCCTTGCCTTCGAGTTTGGAAAGCTGCACAAGATAGCGGCTCTGGTTTTCCAGAATCAATTTTCCGTATGCAACTTTCCCTCGGTGGATCGGTGTCATGACGCCTCTTCAAACATATCTGCCTGATCTTCGTTGATCGTGTGTGTGAATTTAACCGTCTGTTTGAGTATCGGCTCCGGTTTCACTTCGAGAGGATAAGAAACAGAATAATTAGTCACGACGCCCTTGCTGGAAGGGCAGAAGTCCGCCGTAATCGTAACTTTCAGGCCTTCAGTTCCCATTTTCTTATAAACGTCCGCTATACTGGGTTGCTGTTCAAGCAGTAATTTTTCAATGTCACCCGCGACGATCATGATTACGCCTTCTGTGATTTGTCCGAACATAAAGCCTCCTTTGGGTTAAATATTATTAACTCGTGCAAATTCTCCAAATAATTCAATCGCTGCTTTGTCGTATGCCGCTGCCGCAAGCTCCTTTGTTGGGAAATACCCCAGAGAAAGCCTTTTCTTTCCGAATTGCACACGGGCCACAAACTTTCCGTTCTCTTTTTTATAGCTGACGCCCTTGAACCCCGTTGTGGAATCTTTTCTCAGCGTTGCGTTGCCTTGATTTAATGTGCGACTGCATATTCTCAGGTTTGATTTCTGGTTATTCAGCCCATTGCGGTCACGATGATCAATATCAACACCTTTTTGGACGCCCATGATTTCGCGGTGCATTCCGAGCGAGAATTGCTTGTTTTTCTCTATGTGATACCCGCGCTCCGCATACCAAAGACCTACTTTTCTGCTTAAGTGAGCACACCACGAATGCTTACTGAGACGGTCAAAGTCTTCATCGTCAACCAGCGCAACTTTTCCTTGTGTCAACTGAATTTCTTTCATGTTTCTCCCTATTGGAAATATGGATTTTTATTTGGTTCAAACATTAAAATGCTGTCGGCCAGATCGCGGCACGATTCTTTGTGTGATATGAAATACCCGCTCTTAAACCCGCCTATCGCCATGAACGCCTGATACATTTTGATAAAATTATTTGCATTCTCAGAATCCAATGGGCCGTCGATTTCGTCTGCAAAGAACGATTCAAAATTCTTTCCAGACTTTTCTTTTGACAGCAATGTCATGGCCAAACGCAAGGCCATGAGTATCCATATTTTTTGCCCACCGGATAGATTGTCTAAAAGTATTTCTTCGCCATCGTCGCTGATAACAACTATATCAAGGACTTCTTTGCCCTCGTCGTTCTGGGTAAGAAGTTTCACGCTGAACAGTGGGCCAAATGCTTTTGATAAAAGATTGTTCGCAAAGGAAGAAATGAGGGGAGCCGTTGCATCGATCTCTAGGGCTTGCAATCCGTTTTTCCCGCAGGCGTTTCTGAGGTAAGTCCAGTCAGCAATATCGGCGTTGACGCGCAGCTTGTCTTCGTTGGATTTTCGTAACTGTGCTTCGGCTTCGGCCATTCCGGAAAGCTCAGATTGAAGGGCGGCAATTTGTTTTTCGTTTTCAACGATTCCTTCTTCGCTTATTCTGATTTCCCTTCCAAAAAATAATACGTTATTCTCGATATTGTTTAGATCGTAAACAGCTTTTTCTGATATGCACGCCGTAATTTCATTGATCTTTTCGCTCTGCTTCTGAATCTGATCATCAAGCACGGTTTTTCGTGCGGTCCATTCGGCGGATGTCGTCACGCCCTGCTTTTTGTTTTCTTCCAAGGCTTTCTCCCGGTCTGCCTTCTGGCTTTTGGCAACGGCCAAGGCTGCCTGTTTTTCTGCCATGTTTTTGTATTGGTTTAATTCCAGGCGCTTTGTGG
>CAYGNV010000177.1:0-5296 GCA_964351355.1 uncultured Smithella sp. | reverse complement strand
TTTGGAAAAGACTGAAGAAATGATTGATCAGCTTTGGACAGTACAACAAGTCGCGGACTTTCTGAATATATCCCCTCGCACCGTCTATGATAATCGGGATAAATTAGGGGGTTTTTATCCGTGCGGAATTATGGTATTAAGGTTTCCACCGATGGAGTTAAAGAATGGGAATCTGGAAAGACAAGACACGCAAAACGTGGGTCTATGCGTTTCAGTATCGCGGCAAGAGCTACGGCGGCGGCGGCTTCAAGACGCGGAGGGACGCGGCAGCCGGAAGAGAAAAGCGCCGGAAAGAAGCGACGCAGAAAGCAATCCCAATCGCCATGGACTTCTTGACCGGAGCCAATGCGTATCTTGATCACGCAAAACGTAAATTTGCAAAAAAAACCTACGACTATAAATCTCTCACATACAATGAATTCATAATAAAGCAAGGCTCTCCCGCCCTGGATGATCAGAATCTCCCGCGGCTGGTCAGCGAATACCTTCAATCCTTCCCATCCAACGCTGTTTACAATGCGCGCCGGAAAGATTTATCCGCCCTGTTTGAATGGCTGAATGATACCTATGGCCTTCCCGCGAAAAATCCATGCGCGAAAATCGATAAGATGCCACACGCGCCAGCCGACAAAAAGATACCGACTCCGGAAGAAGCGACAAAAATTCTTCTGGCGGCAAAGCCCGGCGACGAACAGGACATTATCATGTGCTGCATTCATCTCATGGCGCGGATCGATGAAGTGCTCCGGATGAACTGGCAGAACGACATAAACTTTGAAGCCCGGATTGTTAAGCTCAGGACCAGAAAACGCAAGGGCGGAGCCTATGAGGCCGACGATATGCCGATGAATGAGGATCTATATTCTATTCTCTTCCGACGCTATCAGAAGCGCAAGCAAGAGTCATGGGTATTTTACAACGAAGATACCGGCACAAGGTATATGCACCGCCCGAAGATGATGGCCTCTCTATGTAAGCGCGCCGGGGTAGCGCCGTTGCGAATGAGCAAGCGGAAAATATTGAAAGGCAAGAACAAGGGAAAATATAAAGAAGTTCCCATTTACTACGGCTTTCACGCCCTCCGGCATTTTGTCCCGACGCATTTGATGGACAAAAAGAAGGTCAGCCTCAAGACATTGCAAAAACTTCTCCGGCACCAGAACATAAAAACCACGGAGCTATATCTCCATAGCATCGATGAATCTGTCCGGACTGCGATTACTGAATTAGAGGGGAAATTTACACCCGAAAATGCCGATCCGCTAAACGCACCCGCAATCAACACGGACAAAAGGGATGGCTCTGGTGGCGCAAGTAGTTGATTTTATTTGGTCGGGGCGGAGTGATTTGAACACTCGACATCCTGCTCCCAAAGCAGCGAACCCCATTTTCAAACACCTGGTTTCCTTGATATTATTACACTTTCCTCGCGCCTGTTTCGTTATAATCCGCTATATAATAAGCATATCCGCTAAACGATCTGCAATCAAGTTTCCTCTTTTCCATGCTCTTTGACTTTCTTATAGCTCCAGATACCAATCGACGCCGCAAAAAATGTTGTGATCAGAACCGCCATCTTCGTTAAATTGTCAGCCACCTTATCGCTGAATGCGCCGATGGTGATCAACATCATGATGTTTACCGTCAGATAAAGATTAACGAAGCTCCCTCTAACTGATTTTGTTCTATAATTCCAGATAAAGTTTTTCATCTTATTTCTCCATGAGGCAGTTAATTGTACCCTCCAGCTTCAGGATATAATCGATGAAGATAAGATTTGTCCGGGCGAAATCCTGCGCTCCATAAGATTCTGCTTTTAATATGGCCGGGCGCACTGGCGGCGGACAATACTTCTCTGTCGGCGGCACGACAACTACGCTTTTACTTGCGCACCCCATGACTATAATAATCAAAAATGCTATTAATAATTTTCGCATCTTCGCCCTCCACAATACACTGAGATTTAATTTTATTTATTTCGGCCATAAGAACTGCTGTGTTATCGGTTATCTTCTGGCTGGCCTCCTGCTGTTTTTTAAGTTTTATGATCTGGTTTTTTCCAGCTTCGACTTGCGCGAGCAAAGCCGTCTGTTTTTCTTTCAGGTCTTGGATTTCTGAAGTCTGGCTCGCTATCGTCGTCTTTTGCTTCGCTGCTATCAACCTTTGTGCCTGTCCATAAAAAGCCAAAACAATCAACAATATAGCTAACGCCAATAGCAATATATTCTTTGGATTTTTTAAAAGTGCCCACCACATAAACCCTCCTATTCAATCAATTCGTAATGCGGTCCATCTGTAAACGCCTGATTGCGTAAATCGGTGTCGCCGTCCCAATCGTGGCCCCACCTCAGCCCGTGCGATATTTCCCCGCGGTCGCGCATTTCTCGTGCGGTCGCCATAACGAAGCCGGCAAAGTAGGCCATACGCATGGAGTCCTTCCAGTCAATAGGATAAGGCATAGCGTCAACGGCTTTCGACGGAATGCTATTATGCTTCCCTTGCGGCCATTTCAGCTTTGATTTCTTTTGCTCGTAATATAAGTTTTGTAATTCTTTGGCACGGTGTCCTTCAATGATCACGCAATCGAAGAAACGAATAACGCGGTTAAATATTTTTTGCAGGTCAATATGGCACGTTGCCAGGCGTTCCCTGCTTGCTTTACCGAATGCGGGCATCAGCCTCTCCATCTAAAAGAAAATCCTATAATCATCAGACTCAGGGCGCCGCCAACGATAATGGTAAGAACAGCCTTTAGGACGATTGATTTACACGCATCTGTGTATTTAATCATTTCGCCTAGCCATTGATGTTGTTTGTAATGCGCCTCGCGGTCAATATAAAATACAGCCAATTCCTCCTTGAAGGCGTCACGGACAGCGCCCTTGATCATTTCTCTTGTGTCGTTGTCTGTTGTCATATTGACCTATCTCCTTTTTTAGTGTATTTACGCTTTGCTTTGGGCGGGCAACCGGTTAACCTTTCCGGTGTCTGTGTCAGCAGACAGCCCGTCCATCCCTTTTTATCCGATCAGATTCAGAACCACTGTCACAACGGCGCTATTGACAGAGTTATTCGTAATCGTAAGCGTAATGTTTCCGGTAATAAGCGGCATCGGATAGTTACTTGATCCTCCAGACGCGATCCAGTTCTTTGTAGCGTTGTCTATGGCATTCGTCCCTCTTGTCGTGAGAAGATCAATTCCGTATTCATCTGTGATTGTGAAATCTGTATCATCGGTTGGTCCGGTAGCGCCCGGAATGGTTTTTACTTCAGAGAGGAACATCCCACGAAGATCATACTTCGAGATATTATCCAGTGCGTTTATGATTGTTGCCGGAAAGGTCGCAAGGGCGGCGTCTGCCGTGCATAGCAAAATAATCTTTGCCGATGGTCGCCCGCCCACTTCAAATCTTTCAATCGTTGCTGTTATTGTGCCTGCCATAATCTTCTCCTTTCATGCAAAAAGCCTGTAACACCTTCCGGCATTACAGGCTTTCAGTCCCCTTTCGGGCTTTAAAGTACCTGCTTTAGAATTAAATTATATCTTAACTTTTCCTCATAACAAAGAAGTTTTAGTCCTCTAAAATACTCCGTTCTTTTTTAGAAGGCCTCTGCATTCTTCTCACCTGATTCCGCAAAGACTGAGTTGTAATAAAAGACTCGCCCTTGACTTTGTTTTTACGGAGATAGGAATTGAAGTCCTGAACTTCTTTAACAATCTTCTTATATTCTTCCCGGTCTCTTCCGCCCAGGAGCCACGCCCGATATTGCTCGTAAATCTTATTGCGCTTGTCGGCAAATTTGCCCTGCTGCCGGTGGCCTTCCCATGTTCGTTCAGATAAAACCGCCTGGTCTGTGGATCTAAATCCCAAAACCCTCGCTGTGGTCGCTTTGGTGTCGGGAACATAGGGCTTCCCTTTTTCGTCCCATACCCTGCGTTTGTTGCGTGTCGTAACGCCCTGTTCTGCTTCACGCATAGCTCTGAGCGGGTTCGCAAATCCTGTGGGCAATAGATGTTCCGCCGCCCGGCCAAACCGTTTGTCCATCACATTCTCACCGGCTTCTTTGATCTCAGTAGCAACGCCGCCGATAGCTCCGGTCAGGTCAATAAAGTCTTTCGGTACGCCGACGCCGATAGAAAGAGAGCCGGAAATATCAATACCCATTGCGCCCGTCAGTCCATGGCGCCCTATCTTTTCCGCTTCGAGGCCCAGGTGCTTTCTGATTTCATCCCAAACCCACTTTTCCGGATCTTCATCGAAGCCGAGAAGCCCGAGAATGACGCCGGCAATCCCGAAGATTGCATCCTTAAACGGGAATGCAGCCCCACCAGCCAGCACTAAAGGCGATAAGAAGGCAAACATAGCCCCTTTGATATTCTTCTGCTTAAATCTCAAATCATAGAGCATTTGAATGTAATTGTGCCCGAACTTGGAATAGACATACATCATCTGCCCGATCTTCGCGGCCGGGTTTGTGCCCTGCGCCCACATCGGCATAGTGCTCTTGCCGTAAACGCCGTGCGCCCTATCTGATGAGTTCTTCGCCCGTTCAGCGGCCTCAGCGTGATTCAATCCCTGTTTCCGGGCTATCCTGTAAGCGGCCAGCATTGTCGTTCCACGGTTCCATTGCTCTGCTTTTCCGAATGCCCACATAGAGGCATCCATAGCGTAGGACCATGCTTTCGACTGGAGCTTTGAAATTTCGCCCAAAGCCTCTCTTGTGTACTGCGCATCATCCCATCCCTTCCGGTGTTGCTCGTCGATAAAGGCTTGCTCGTCGGCATTGGCAAGTTTCCCGCCGGCCATGGTTTTTGCATAATCGGCGCCCGCCTTCGTGATCTCTCTTAAAACGTGCGTCATTGAGCCTTTCCCATCCGTGACATACTGGTGAATAGCGGCCGGGGCCGTGGTCAGCATAGCCGTCATATTAACGGTTAGCGAACGAAGATTGAAGCCCAGGAACTTGAAGGTTGCAACACTCTTGGCCAGCCCGATTATCCGGTCTGCTTGATCCGCGTTCCGTAATTGTTCCTGAATGTAATCCTGTGCTACTGTAAAGGCTTTCGGGTCTTTCATGGGGTCGATGCCGCCGATCTGCTGTCCCATTGCCCTGTCGCCTAAAAGTTCATTCATGGCCATCCGCGCAACTTTGGCCTTAGAAATACCGCCGGAAACGCTGTTGATATACACTAAATGCCGCTCAATGGGATCTTCGATAAATCCCCTGACCACATTCCCGCGTCCGCGGTGTATCATCGTTGCCCGGAATCCGCGGGACTTGATCATGTTGGATA
>CAYGNV010000176.1:0-5296 GCA_964351355.1 uncultured Smithella sp. | reverse complement strand
CGTCATGGCCGTTCCTACTCACGACCAGCGCGACTTTGAATTTGCCAAAAAGTTCAATCTGCCGCTGATTGTCGTCATTTCACCAAAAGACAAAACACTTGATCCGGCAACAATGATCGAAGCCTATGTGGGTGAGGGCATCCTGGTCAACTCCGGCCCGTTCAACGGCATGGAAAACACGAAAGCTCTGGAGGCCATCGCCGATTTTATGGAGACGGAGCGGAAAGGCCGGCGAACGATTCAATACCGTCTGCGCGACTGGGGCATCTCGCGCCAGCGCTACTGGGGGGCGCCCATTCCGATGATCCATTGCGACAAATGCGGGATTGTCCCCGTCAAAGAAGAAGATCTGCCCGTTGTCCTGCCCGAGAATGTTATATTCAGCCCGGAAGGCGGCTCGCCGCTCGCGGCTCTCAAAGAATTTGTCGATACGACCTGCCCCAAGTGCAGCGGCAAGGCTTCCCGCGAAACCGACACGATGGACACGTTTGTGGAATCGTCCTGGTATTTCGATCGCTATTGCAGTCCGGATTACGACATCAAACCGGGGTTAGATCGCAAGAAGCTCGATTACTGGATGCCGGTGGATCAATACATCGGTGGAATCGAGCACGCCATTTTGCATCTGCTCTACTCGCGGTTCTACACCAAGATGCTGCGCGACTTCGGCGTACTCGGCGTGGATGAGCCTTTTACCAATCTGCTGACACAGGGGATGGTCTGCAAGGAAACGATGAAGTGCCCCGAGCATGGCTATCTTTTCCCCGAACAGGCGGCCGACGGCAAATGCCACATCTGCGGCCAGGACGTTATGATCGGCAAGACGGAAAAAATGTCCAAATCACTCAAGAACGTGATCGATCCGGATTATCTGATCAAAACCTACGGCGCGGACACGGCGCGCATCTTCTGCCTGTTTACCGCACCGCCGGAAAAAGATCTCGAATGGAGCGAACAGGGCGTGGAAGGATCGTTTCGATTTCTCAGCCGCTTGTGGCGCATCTTTGACGAATATCTGGAGGATATCAAAACGGTTGCGCCTGCATCAGGAAACATGGCGCTTACAGGCGATCTCAAGGGACTGAGGCGAAAGACGCATCAGACCATCCGCAAGGTCACATCCGACATTGAAGACCGCTTCCACTTCAACACCGCGATCAGCGCGGTGATGGAGCTGGTCAACACCCTGTATTCGGTGAAACGTCCCGGTAAGGATGATCAAACCGCACTGGCGGTAATCCGCGAAGCGCTGGAAGCGGCGGTTCTGCTTTTGGCGCCCATCGTCCCGCATATGACCGAAGAACTCTGGCAGATGCTGGGCCATACGACATCCGTGGCCGATGCGCCCTGGCCTGGCTTTGATCCGGCGATTGCCAGCGAAGAAGAAATGACCATCGTCATTCAGATCAACGGCAAGTTGCGCAGCCGGATGACGGTGCCCGTCGGTGAAGATGCTGAGAAAATAAAAGCCGACGCGCAGGCGGATGAAAAAATCGTAGCGCTGCTTAAGGGAGCAAAAATCCTGAAAGTCATTTACGTTCCCCAAAAGCTGGTGAATATTGTCGTTACTCAATAAGAATGGTAATTTTATGAAAAAACAAAACTTGTTTTCCAAAATTAAATTTGGCTTGCTGTTCGCGCTCGTCTATGCGGTCTTGGGGTGCGGTTACGCCTTCGCGCCGCAAGGCGAACACATCGACCGCCGCATAAAAAATATTTACGTTGAGCCGTTCGGCAACAAAACCGCTCAGGCGGAAGTAGAAAATTTCATGCGGACAGCGCTCATTGATCAGATCATCCAGAACAGCCGCTTTAAAGCCGTGCCCAATATCGAACAGGCGGACGCGATCATCAGCGGCAATGTCCTCAGCCTCAACACCGTGGCGCTTTCCTACCGCAAAAGCATCCTGGCCGCCGAAGAAAGAATGGCCGTTACCCTGGAGTCCAGCTTCCGTGAAAAGGACAGCGGCAAAACGCTCTGGTCTTCCCGAAATGTCACCGCAACAGTCGATTACGAGGTGCAAGACGACATTAATCTGCTGCCCGCCACCCGGAAGAGAGCGCTGACCAAACTGTCCCGCGATACGGCGGAAAAAGCTTTTAATCTGATGATGTCTAATTTTTAACGACTCCCCGGCGCGAGTATCCATGAAACCTTCGGTTTACAAATTAGGACGTTTTTTGCTCTGGAACGCAGCGGATGAAAAACAGGCAGTTGCTGCCTGGCCTGCGGGATCTGACCCTGTCAACGAAATACATCGCCCTTCATCGTTCTTCGGGGAACTATCGTCGGATTATCTACTGGCAGTGGATTCTTCCGTTGAGGTTGTATGCGATCTGCCATCTTTGCGGAAACTGCTGGCCATCACCAGCGATAAGGCGACCGGCATAGTGTATTCGGACTTTTTCGATAAAAACAACAGCAATGTTATTGAACATCCTCTGATCGATTATCAAACAGGTTCCATCCGGGACGATTTCAACTTCGGCCACTTTTTCATTTATTCAGTGTCAGCGATTAAAACCGCACTGCAAAAATACGGCCCGTTGCCTGATGATGCCCTGGTCGCTCTATACGATTTGCGCCTGAAAACATCGATCGATCATGCCCTGCTTCATGTGCCGGAGTTTCTATACACGGCATCCCCAAAAAAGCAGGAACCCGTTAAAATAGCCGACAGCCCAACAGAGGCGCATTTTTCCTATGTCGCGAAAGATAATTTTGCAAGCCAGCAAGCGTTTGAAAAAATGGCGACAAACTATCTGAAGCAAGTCGGTGCGCATTTGCCTGCGCGCACACAGAAGGCCCCCGAAGAAGCGACAGCCTTTGAGTGGGAAGCAAGTGTTATCATTCCCGTGCTCAACCGTAAAAAGACCATTACCGAAGCGATGACGAGCGCTTTGGAACAGCAGACGGACTTCCCCTTCAACATCCTGGTTGTTAATAATCATTCCACGGACGGCACCACAAACATTTTGAAAAAGTTTGCCGCAAAGTATCCCCATATTCAACATATTATCCCTTCTCGACGCGATCTCGGCATCGGCGGCTGCTGGAATGAAGCGATCCAATCGCCTTTCTGCGGTCGCTATGTTGTTCAACTGGATTCCGACGATCTTTACCGTTCACCGCAAGCGCTGCAAAAAATCGTCAACACCTTACGCCAGGGGAAATACGCAATGGTCGTCGGCGCATATTCGCTGGTTAATGAACGGCTGAAACCAATCCCACCGGGGATTATTGACCACAGGGAGTGGACGCAGGAAAACGGCCACAATAATTTACTGCGCGTCAACGGCATGGGAGCGCCCCGCGCTTTTGACACGTCCGTCATCCGCCAATGCGGTTTTCCCAATGTGAGCTATGGTGAAGATTATGCCGTGGCGTTGAGAATATCGCGCGAATACCGCATCGGTCGAATCTATGAAAGTCTTTATCTATGCCGCCGCTGGGCGGACAATACCGACGCGGGGCTTTCCGTCGAAAAGCAAAACCGTAATGATTATTACAAGGACAAGCTGCGAACGCTGGAAATTCAAGCCAGGCAACTGCTTCTTTTAGAACAAGGGGACTTGCCACCCGCATGGGTGGTTGCAACCCCTTGTTCTAAAGTCACACAAGGAGAATCTCTGGACAAACGCATCTTTGCCGAATTCCCCGGAAAAGAAAATAAATCGTTCCCCGTGCTTTGCAACAATTTCTATGAATCCCAAAAGAAAACCTGGTCGGCTTTGGCCTCAGCCTGCCGTGATCTGGCGGGAGCGCAAGTTCGAGACCTATCGTGCGAGAACTATAAAGTCACCCTGCAATATAATCCTGCCCGCGCCGTCAGCGGAAGCGCCGCCGTTGATCCCGAATCTATTCGCAAGCGCCCCTGTTTTCTGTGTACCGTGAATCGTCCAACCGATCAGCATGCCCTGTTGTATCGTAACGATTATCTGATTCTTTGCAATCCCGCGCCGATTTTCGACCGCCATTTTACCGTTGTGACTCTTAAACACCAGCCGCAGGATATTATGTCATCCCTAAGTTGGCTCTTACAATTAGCCACAGACGCTTCGCCGGATTATACGGTTTTATACAATGGCCCGGCCTGCGGTGCCTCCGCGCCCGATCACTTGCATTTTCAGATGATCCCGTCGGATACTCTTCCCTTCCTGAAGAAGTTGACCAAACTGCCGCCGGTTAAAGTTGGTGCTACTGTTCAAATCTATGCAGGAAAAGGTTTCGATCGCGCTGTTGTCGTACTGGCATCTGAAGACACAGAAGCCTTGAAAGAACAATTCATTCATTTATTAAAATCCGCACAGGAAGTGTTCACAATAAACGATGAACCGCCGGTGAATGTCTTTTGCGATCACAATAAAGGTTGCCTGCGTCTCACGGTCTTTTTGCGCCGGAAACACCGTCCCGATGCCTACTATGCCGAAGGTGAAGGCAGAATTTTCGTCTCACCCGGGGCCATTGATATGGCCGGCGTGATCATCACACCACAACTTAAGGACTATGAGCGCCTGGATTGCAGCACTGTGCAAAACATTTACCGGGAAGTATCGCTTAACGAAGAAACACTCGACAAAATCATACGGAGTTTTGCCTGATGCCCCAACAAGAAATCATTATCGACAGCGCCATGAGCTTTGCCGAAGCCATTGAAGGCAGCGCCGCGCCGCTTGAAGTCATCGACTCCTTATCAATGATCGATGTGACTTATTATTCTTTTGACGGTCTGCGCCATCAGGGGCAGATCATTGTGGACGCCCGGCTTGAAGATGACCTCTATGACATATTTGATCTGATCGATAAATTAAAGTTTCCGATAGGCAAAGTCATCCCCATTGTCGCCTATCAATGGGAAGACGGCGATTCGATGGCCGACAACAACTCTTCGGGCTTCAATTTCCGGGTGATCGAGGGAACCAATAAAATATCGCTCCATTCTTTCGGACGCGCTGTTGACATCAATCCCGTCCAAAATCCGGTCATCTATCCCACAGGCATCATCGCGCCTGCCGGAGCCACCTACCGGCCCAAAAACAACGGCGCGTTCACTGCCAACCATCCTATCGTTCAGGAGTTTACCAAGCGCGGCTGGCACTGGGGCGGCAATTTTGAACAGCCGAAAGATTATCATCATTTTGAGAAAATATGATGCAGGCGATGGGCGATAGGTTGATCATCTGGGCGCAGGTATAGTTCCCCCTCGTTCCCAAGCTCCAGCTTGGGAACGCTCTTGCGTGTTTCCCGAAGCTGGGGCTTCGATGGCATTAGATGTTCCCAAGCCGGAGCTTGGGA
>CAYGNV010000175.1:0-5309 GCA_964351355.1 uncultured Smithella sp. | reverse complement strand
TTTTTCAAAAGAATCGTCACTATGATATCGACTTTTCTGAAATAAAAGGCCAGAAGCAGGCGACGAGGGCTTTGGAGGTCGCGGCGGCCGGCGGCCATAATATTATAATGATCGGTCCGCCCGGTTCCGGTAAAAGTATGCTGGCCAAGCGGCTGCCCACGATTCTGCCCGATCTTTCCTTTGAAGAGGCCATCGAGGTAACCAAGGTTTTTTCCGTGGCCGGTCTGCTGAATTCAGGAGAAACATTGATTGCCGTACGGCCTTTCCGTTCGCCTCATCATACCATTTCCGATGTCGGCCTGGTCGGCGGCGGCCAAATGCCGCATCCCGGAGAAATCAGCCTGGCTCATCTGGGCGTGCTCTTTCTGGACGAGCTGCCGGAATTCAAAAGAAATGCGCTGGAAGCATTGCGCCAGCCGCTGGAAGAAGGAACGATTACGATCACCCGCTCGGCCGTGACCGCGGCCTTTCCGGCCAAGTTTATGCTGGTGGCCGCCATGAATCCCTGTCCCTGTGGCTATTTTGGGGATAGGGTTCGCGCCTGCCGCTGTTCACCCCAGCAGATCCGCCAGTATCAGGCGAAAATATCCGGCCCGCTGCTGGATCGCATTGATTTGCATATCGAGGTGCCGTCGGTCAGATACCGGGCCTTGACGGGAAAAGAAGAAGGCGAAGCATCAGCACCAGTCAGAGAGCGGGTTGATGGTGCGCGTGAGAGGCAAATAAAGCGCTTTGGCAATTCGGGTGTCGTTACCAATGCCCGCATGACGGAAAAACAGATCCGCTCCTATTGTTCCATTGATGAAGAATCGCATCAGCTCATGGAAATGGCCATAGAAAAACTGGGGCTTTCCGCTCGTGCCATGAACCGTATTCTGAAAGTGTCCCGCACGATTGCCGATCTGGAAGGCAAGGAAAAAATCGAGCCCACGCACATTGCCGAAGCGATTCAATATAGAAGCCTTGATCGACGCATCGTTTAGTGATATGAAAAAAATAATTTAGCCGACGTTTGTTATTGGAAGGTATTTTAATAAAGAGGAATCTATGGAAATTAAGATTGTCGAAGCGTTGCCGAAATACATGAAACCCAAGCCTGATGAAACCAAATTAGGTTTCGGCAAGCACTTTACCGACCATATGTTCACCATGAAGTATAAGGCAGGAACCGGCTGGCATGACCCCGTGATTGGACCTTACCAATTATTGCAGTTGGATCCGACCGCCATGTGTCTTCATTACGGCCAGGAAATATTTGAAGGCTTGAAAGCCTACCGGGGGAAGAAAGACGAAATTTATCTTTTCCGTCCGATGGAAAACATCAGAAGAATGAATGTGTCCGCCGAAAGGCTCTGCATGGCCCAAATGGACGAATCGGTTGTTTTTGACGCTCTGAAAAAATTTGTGTTGCTCGAGCGCGACTGGATTCCCCGAGAGGCGGGGTCATCCCTTTATATCCGGCCGACGATGATTGCCACGGAAGCCGCTCTCGGCGTGCATCCGTCCAGTGAGTACCTCTTCTTTATTATTGCAGGGCCGGTGGGCGCCTATTATGCCCACGGTTTTGCGCCAACCAAGATTTATGTGTCCGAAGAATATGTGCGGGCGGCGATGGGCGGTACAGGCCAAATCAAGGCGGCAGGTAATTATGCCGCGAGTCTTTATGCCAGTCGTATTGCCACCAATATGGGTTATACACAAGTGCTGTGGCTTGACGCGCGGGAAAAGAAATATGTGGAAGAAGTGGGCACCAGCAATATCTTTTTTGTGATCGGCGATGAGCTGATCACACCGCCGCTCGGAGGAACAATTCTGCCGGGTGTGACGCGCGATTCCGTTATTAAATTGGCGTCTCATCTGGGTGTGAATGTAAATGAGAGACCTCTGCCCATAACTGAAGTGATCGACGCGATCGAAAAAGGAACGCTCAAGGAAGCTTTTGCCACGGGAACAGCGGCTATTATTTCACCGGTGGGACAGATTTATTTCCACAAGAAAGAGTATATGATAAACAACGGGAAGACAGGACCGCTTGCCGAGAAATTGTTTAATGAAATTTTACATATTCAGTATGGAAGCAAAGAGGATCCTTTCGGCTGGCGTATGCAGCTTGCTTAAGGGCCGCGTAAAGAAGATAGGGGCCATCTCAGGTCTTTATCCCTTGGATACAGGCACTTGAATTTGTATTCCACAATGTTGTTGAAAGACCTGTTGGCAACCATGTTTATAAGCTAGGTAAGTCCGCAATGGTTAGGCTTTTAGACCAGATTGCTTAAGGTTTGAGCAATAATATATATTAATAATATCAAATAGTTATTGATATACCCTTTAATCATTGCCATTTACGGACCGCTCAGTATAAAGATATAAACGCTATTGAAAAAAACGTGCCATTTTCGACCACTTTTTTGATATTTTTGAAAATAAAAAATGATGAAAACAAATCTCGATAAAAATGAGTTATTTATATCAATAAAGATCGTTACGGTTTTTTTTGCAATCCTTTTGGGGGTTGTCTGGTCTCATATTTCCTGTGCTGCCGAACCGCCTCCCATTGATGAAACCGTGAGCCGGTTGCAGCAGATTTACGAGAAGACACAGGATTTTCAGGCTAATTTTGTTCAGGAAACCATGGTAAAATCCATCCGCAAAACGGATGTGGAAGAGGGGATCGTCTATTTCAAAAATCCTAAACAGATGCTCTGGGATTATAAAAAGCCAAAGACGAAAAAACTCATTATCAATTCACAAAAAGCCTGGCTTTATCTGCCACAGGATAAGGCGGTATACACTCAGGAGTCTGATAAGATTTTTAAATCCGAGGCTTTAATCAAATTTCTGTCCGGTTTGGGAAAGCTAAGCGATGACTTTACTATCAAATATGCAAGCCCTCATGCCGTGGATAAAAGCGGCAACTATCTGCTGCAGTTATATCCGCGTGAAAAAGGCGCCTCTTATCAATATCTGCAAATGACGATAGCGGAAAATAATTTTCATATTCTTCAGGTCAGTTTTGATGATGTAATGGGTAATTCCACTCTTCTGAAATTTTCCGGCATCAAAATGAATGTCGGACTTTCCTCGAATTTATTCCAATTTCAGCCGCCGCCGGGAGTCAGTATTTTTAAAATGCCCTGATGGAGGGGGGATGCGACGTTGTTAACTTATCGACTTCCGATCAATTTAAACCACTTAGGCTCGGCAATCTGCTATTCCCCGATTTTTAGCGAAAGTCAGAAACCGATGCTATGCACGGGAATGAGTTGATTGCTTCTGGTTAATGGCTCTCACCGGCTCATTTTTTTTCGGCCTGCAGCAGTGTCGAGCGCTTGTGGATCATTGGCCCGGCCAGGACGTACATGAAACATACAAAGATCAGAGCGATTGCAAGCCACGCGGCGTAGGTTTCGCTGAGAACCCACAAAAAGAGCACCAGAATGCCGGCCGGAGCGAAGAAGCGAAGCTTGTTGGATGCTTTCGGATAGCGCAGTTTGGAAAGCTGCAGCGAAATCATCAAGATGATGAAAAACTGGAAAACGATGGCGACAGGGCCGTTAACGAGGAGGTTCTCCTCCGGGTACATGACCTGGGCCGCGAAAGCCGCCAGCGCAATCCAAGAGGAATTTACCGTAACGGGAAGGCCGATAAAGCCTTCCTGACCGCGAAAAGGATCCTTCAGCCGGAAGCGCGAGAGACGGAGCGCACTGGAGAAGACAATGGCCAAGGGGAGAATGACGCGCCAGAGTGTGCTGGGACCGTCAAGCAGTATCGCGTAGAGGAGTGCCGCCGGAGCGACTCCGAAGGCCAGGAAGTCGACGAAGGTGTCCAGTTCGGCGCCGAAATCGGTGGTGCCCTTCAACCATCGCGCAAGATTACCGTCGAGGCCGTCGAGGATCAGGGCTATCATGATGTACTGCGCCGACAGAGCGAGAAGGGCGGGCGTGCCGAGGCGCATTGCCTCCTGAGTGGTGAGAACGCTAGCGAAAGCGAAGAAAAGAGCAGAAAGCGTCACCATCGTCGGAATGATCTTCCTCCAGTTAGCGAG
This sequence comes from uncultured Smithella sp., assembly GCA_964351355.1. Lineage (GTDB taxonomy): Bacteria > Desulfobacterota > Syntrophia > Syntrophales > Smithellaceae > UBA8904. The sequence goes on along the minus strand of CAYGNV010000175.1, from coordinate 1,264 downwards.
AATTCTGAATTTATTCACTTGCTGTTCGGTCATTATTATTTCCTTTCTTCACAATCCGGGCGATGATCGTCTCGCCTGCGGTTACCTGATCACCGATGCGAGCGACCATTTCGATATCTCCTTTGGGGAAGTACATGTCGAGGCGGGAGCCGAATTTCATCATGCCGAAACGGTCCCCCTGCTTGACCGTTTCCGTTTTGTTGTGGGAAAGCCAGTAAACGACGCGACGGCAGACAGGGCCGACGATCTGCCGGATGAGGCAAGTTGTCTTATCGCCGCGGACGATAATGGCGTTATGCTGGTTCACATCCGAAGATTTCTCCGTGAAGGTGAAGAGTCTTTTGCCGGGAAAGTACCCCAAAAAAGTAGAGGAACCGGCGATGGGAAAACGGTTGACGTGGACGTCGATAAGGCTTAGAAAGATGCTGATCCGCATCGTGTCCTGCTGGAGGTAGTCCTTCTCGTAAACTCCGACGATCCTTGCCAACTTGCCGCTTGCCGCGGCGACGACAATTCCGGGTTCCTTTGGCGTGTTCATCTCGGGATCGCGGAAGAAGTAGAGCATGTACCCCACCCCCGTGCCGCCGATAAGGAGGCCGAGGAAGAGTCCAACGACGTTTGAAGCGCCGAGAAGCCACGACAAACCGTAGACGACAATACCCGCCGCAACAGACGCCAGAAGAAACGGTTTTACTTCCCGTCGGAATTTCATATGAAAGCCTCTTCACATTTTATCGGGGTTCTCTTCACCTGATATCCTTGTTATCGGAAGGGCTTGCCCGAATATCGACACGCTCTTCGAAAATCACATTAAATTGATAAGAACTTACTTTTAATGGAAGGCAGTATAGGAAACGCGGACTTGTATGTCAAGAAAATCTTGATCACACAATTTTATTATAACGGAAGGAATAGGGGAAAGTAAATTTAAAATGCCCTGATGAGCTACGGTTTGACGATCGTTATCCATAGAAAAGTTTCGCCGCCGATTTGGCGATATTGGGCGGATTCTATCGTGAAACCAATCGATATTAAGCTTGCAACCAGATCGCCGGGCGTTGTGTGACTGTAAAATAATTGTTCTCCCAGAAATGCCTTGTAGCCGTTAAAAACCTCAGCACCCGTATATTCCTGTGTGGCATAGGTAAAAAGAGAGTGACCGCCCGGCTTCAGCCAACGGTAGATTTCTTGCAAGTCATTTTGCATCAGGCCACCTTTACGAACCAAATGGATTTGCACGATCAAAATCCGGAGTCAGGTCGTC
>CAYGNV010000174.1:0-5320 GCA_964351355.1 uncultured Smithella sp. | reverse complement strand
ATATAATGACGTTCATTTCATACCTCGACAGCTTGCTGCGAGGTGGTTGATTAGAATAATTTATTCAATATGTCATTTCGAAGCGAAGCGAGAAATCTTAGTCATTAAACCAGAACACAAGATATCTCACCCGCCGACGGCGGATTCGATATGACAAGGTTAACTGGAATGATTTCATAGGGCCTTTTTGGCCGGCTTGTTTTACAGGAAGAGAGGAAGAAACAAAATGGAACGTGATATCCACCACAAACAAACCCTGGTGAATATAGAAGATGAAATGAAAAAATCCTACATGGATTACGCCATGAGTGTAATTATCGGCCGGGCGCTCCCCGATGTGCGCGACGGACTAAAGCCGGTGCACCGAAGGATTTTGTTTGCCATGCATGAAGTGGGAAACCGATACAATAAACCCTACAAGAAATCCGCCCGCATCGTCGGCGATATCATGGGTAAGTATCATCCGCATGGAGACATGGCGATTTATGACACGATGGTGCGCATGGCGCAGGAGTTTTCCCTTCGCTATATGCTGGTGGATGGTCAGGGTAACTTCGGTTCGATTGATGGCGATCCTCCGGCGGCCATGCGTTATACGGAAGTCCGTCTGGCGCGCATCTCCGAAGAGGTTCTGGCCGATCTGGAAAAAGAAACAGTTGATTACGTGCCGAACTACGATGAAACCCTGCGGGAACCATCGCTTCTGGCGACGCGCATTCCGCTCTTGCTGCTCAACGGGTCATCGGGCATCGCCGTTGGTATGGCGACCAATATCCCGCCCCATAATTTAAAGGAACTCGTAAGCGGCGCCATCGCGCTCATCAAGAATCCCAAAATAATTATTGAAGAGCTGATGCAGTATATCCCCGGACCGGATTTTCCAACAGCTGGTTTCATCAACGGCCGCGAGGGAATTCTTTCCGCCTATAAAACCGGGCGCGGCATCATCCGGATCAGGGCGCGGGCGCTCATCGAAAAGAACGCCCGTAACGACCGGGAAACCATCGTGATCACCGAGCTGCCGTATCAGGTCAACAAGGCCACGCTGATTGAAAAAATATCCGAACTGGTGCGCGACAAGAAAGTTGCCGGCATCTCCGATTTGCGCGACGAATCGGACCGCGAAGGCATCCGTGTGGTTATTGAGCTCAAGCGTGATGAGAATTCCGCGGTCATCCTCAATCAGCTCTATAAATTTACGCAAATGGAAGTTTCCTTCGGCATCATCATGCTGGCGATCTCCGAAAACAGGCCGCAGGTTTTCAACCTCAAAGAAGTCCTCGAGAAATTTGTTGCCTTCCGGCAGGAAGTGGTGGTGCGCCGCACGCAGTTTGATCTGACGCGCGCCAAGGAACGGGCGCATATTTTAGAAGGCTACATCATTGCGCTGAACAACATCGATGAAATGATTAAAGTCATCAAAGCGGCCAAAAATGCCGGCGAAGCGGCGGTGGCGTTATGCGCGACGTTTAATTTGTCGGAGATTCAGGCCAAGGCCATTCTGGAGATGAGACTGCAACGCCTGACCGGTCTGGAAAGAGAAAAGATTGATACGGAATATGCGGAGGTAACCGCATTGATAGCCAAACTGGCCGGCATCCTGGCCGATCCGCAAAAAGTTCTTCAGGTCATTATGGAAGAGCTGACAGAAATCAGAGATAAGTATGGCGATGAACGCCGGACGGAAATTGTCGCCAGCACGGAAGACATCAATATCGAAGACATGATTGTGGAAGAAGACGTGGTGGTCACCATCTCCCATACCGGTTACATTAAACGCAATGCGGTCAGTCTCTACAAGAGCCAGCACAGAGGCGGGCGCGGCAAAGTCGGCATGGGCACCAAGGAAGAAGATTTTGTCGAAAAAATCTTTATCGCTTCCACGCATCATTACCTGCTGGTATTCACCAACGCCGGAAAGGTGTATTGGTTAAAAGTTTATCAGGTTCCGCAGGCAGGACGAGCCGCCAAGGGCAAGGCGATGGTCAATCTGGTTAACCTGGCCCCCGGCGAAAAGGTCAGCGCGACATTGCCGGTGAAAGAATTTGTTGCGGATAAATTTATCGTCATGGCGACCAAGAAGGGCATTATCAAAAAGACCGATCTGGCTGCTTATTCCAATCCGCGCGCCGGAGGCATCATTGCCATTTCCATTGATGAGGGCGATGAGCTTGTCGATGTGCAACTGACCATGGGCAATCAGGATATCTTTTTAGCCACGAGACTGGGCATGGCGATCCGTTTCAAGGAAGACGATGTGCGGGATATGGGCAGAACGGCGCGCGGTGTGCGCGGCATTAATCTGGACGAGGGCGATGACGTCATCGGCGTGGAAATTCCTGCTCAGGATACGTTCATGCTGACCATTTCCGAAAATGGTTTTGGCAAATGCACACCGATTGATGAATACCGCGTGCAGACGCGCGGCGGCAAAGGCACCATCAACCTGAAAACAGTTGCCAAGATCGGCAATGTCTCCGGCGTCCTGCAAGTCCAGGGTGAAGAGAATATCATGTTGATCAGCAATGCCGGCAAGGTAATCAGGCTCAAGGTGCAGGAAGTGCCTATCAATCATCGGGTGACCCAGGGCGTCAAGCTGATTGATCTGGAGCCGGAAGAAAAACTCGTCGGCGTTGCCCGCACCACGTCGGAAGCCGAAGGTCCGGATGACGACATAAACGGTGAGGGTGAGACGGATCTCATAACAGAAGACAACGGCACGCCGGAAGAATAATAATAAAACCAAATTATGAATCAGAATTAGTCTATACTCTCCGCATGTTGAAATACACATTCTTTGACCATACGGCCGATATCGGTATCGAAATATTTGGCCGGACAAAAAAGGAACTATTTGCCAACGCCGCTTGCGCTTTGTTTGATATCCTGATCCAGACAACCGGCAGTAAAAACAAGAAAGCGCAGGGAGCAAGGGTGCGGCTGAAAATAAGGACTGTTGACGGCGCGGATGTCGAAGATCTGCTCATTAACTTTTTACGCGAGCTTCTTTATTTGTTCAACGGAGCGGGCTGGGTAGTTGATCACTGCGATATTGTCGAGTGCAGCAATAAAAGACTGTTGACTCAATTATGGGTTGAGCCATACAACAAGAAAAGCCATTTGATTAAAACAGAGATCAAAGCGGTAACCTACTCCGGCGTGGGCGTTGAAAAACTAAAGTCGGGCTGGAGGGCCAGGGTGATTTTTGATGTCTGATATTAAACTGGAAAAAATAGATGATAACCGCTGGCTTTTGCCTCAGACGGGCTTGATGCGCGTGCCGGGCATTATTTACGCCAATGAAAAGATTTTTAATTTATTAAAGAATGATGAAAGCGCCAAGCAGGTCGCCAATGTCGCACACCTGCCGGGCATCGTAAATTATTCGCTCGCCATGCCGGATATTCACTGGGGCTATGGCTTTCCCATCGGCGGCGTGGCGGCCTTTGATCTGGACACAGGCGTGGTTTCGCCGGGCGGTGTGGGTTACGACATTAACTGCGGCTGCCGACTGATGGCTACGGAACTGACGCTTGCCGACATTAAAAACAAAATTCAGGATTTAACCACGGATTTGTATCAGCGCATTCCATCAGGTGTCGGTTCCACAGGCTATGTTAAACTGTCCGGAAAAGATCAGAAAAAAGTCCTCGAAGAAGGCGCGGGTTGGGCAATCAAAGCCGGTTTCGGATCGGCTGACGATTTGGAAACAACGGAAGACAGGGGCTGCATGAGTGGTGCGGATCCGGAGCAGGTTTCAGCGCGAGCCATCGAGCGAGGCAAACAGCAGCTAGGAACGCTCGGTTCCGGCAATCACTTTCTGGAAATTGAAGTTGTGGAAGACATCTTTGACGACGTGGCGGCGCAAGCGTTTGGTTTGCACAAAGGCCAGATCGTTATCATGATTCACACCGGCTCGCGGGGTTTGGGGTATCAGATTTGCGACGATTATCTGGCGCTGATGGTCAAGCATCAGGCCGAAACGGGCATAACTTTGCCGGACCGGCAACTGGCGTGCACATATCTGGCCTCGCAGCGGGGGCGTAATTACCTGGCGGCCATGGCCTGCGGCGCCAATTATGCCTGGGCCAACCGGCAGATTCTCATGCATCTGACTGAAGGGGTTTTGGAAAAAACGTTGCGGATTGCTCCGCGAGAGCTGGGGATGCGCCTGGTCTATGACGTCTGCCATAACATCGCCAAAATAGAATCGTTCAATATTAATGGCGTTGAGAAAAAACTCTGCGTTCATCGCAAAGGTGCGACGCGGGCCTATCCCGCAGGTCATGAGGCAATTCCGGCGCGCTATAAAAACGTCGGACAGCCGGTGCTGATTCCCGGAGACATGGGGATAGGCTCTTATGTTCTGGTCGGTCAGGAAAAAGCCATGCAGGAGACTTTTGGCAGCGCCTGCCATGGCGCAGGCCGTGTGATGAGCCGCACCCAGGCCATCAAGACAAGCCGGGGCCGTTCCATCAGCCGGGAACTAGCCGATCAGGGCGTTTTGGTGATGGCGGGCAGCAAGGGCACGCTCAATGAAGAAATGCCCGAGGCCTATAAAAACCTCAATGACGTGGTTCAAGTGGTCCATGATGCGGGCATAGCCCGTAAAGTTGCACGTTTGAAATCAGTTGCCTGTATCAAAGGCTGATGATTCAATCATAAAGTAGTGTCATCCTCGTGCAAGCGAAGCGCGACACGGGGATCCAGATTGATTTTGGTCTGGTAATATTTTTCGAGCTGATATAAGAAGCGGGGTTAAAACATGGAGAACGGCATGGCGGAGATCATTTTTGACGATAATATAGATTGGGATGCAAGAGTCCTGTGCGGCGACGAGTCCTGCATCGGTACCATCGGACCGGACGGCAAGTGCAAGGAGTGCGGGAAACCTTACGAAGGCGTTCTCCCGGAAAGCCACGGTAAAGAGACGGTTGAACCTGTCGCCACAGAAGAAGCAAAATCAGTTTCGTCAGAAGACACAGATTCTGACGACGCTGACGACGATTGGGACAAAAGAGTATTATGCAGCGACGGCGCCTGTATCGGCACTATCGGTCCGGACGGCAAGTGTAAGGAGTGCGGGAAACCGCTATAACGGCGAAGCATATTCAAAGGACAAACCTTCGGGCATTCGTCATCAGCCATCCTGGGCAGAAGACTGTTTGTCAGAGAGATTTTATCGCATCCTCTTTGATGGCAAATAATTCCGGCCAAACCGTTATCAAGGATACAGTAGAAACCTTTTCCAGCTCACCGGAGAAGCGCTTTAACGCCATATTATTGTTAATCTGATTCAGGTAATTTACGCCAAAGTTGG
>CAYGNV010000173.1:0-5323 GCA_964351355.1 uncultured Smithella sp. | reverse complement strand
TGTCTCCGAGGTGTGGAATATCTTGATTGCCAAGGGACCGGATGATGACCCGCTTAAAATGCTGCGTAACGCTTTCGAGTCCATGATTCAGGGCCAGGATGCCTGCAGCATCAAAACGGGCTGTCTGATCGGCAATCTGGCTGGAGAATTGGCGGAATCCAGTGAACTATGCCGTGGCACCCTGAAATCGGTAATGGTTACCTGGTGTGACCGCGTGGCTTATCATCTCGAGCTCGCCCAGGCTCAGGGTACCGTGCGTCGGGACATTGGAGCAGATAAGCTTGCCCAATTCTGCTGGGATGCCTGGGAGGGCAGCCTTTTGCGCATGAAGATAGAGAACTCGACGGAGCCGATTCGCCACTGCGTTTCCCTCTTATTTGATGTCTTCCTGAAGCCTAAATGATTTGATTTATGTTTTCATAATAAACGATCAGCCGTTAAATTTGCGCATGTTCCGGACGGGCGCCGCTTGATATTGAATCTATGCCTGCTTGTAGCCGGGTGTTGGGGAACCCAAAAACCGGCCATGAGTGAATTCCGCAAAAAAATGAACCGCTGGTGACATGGCGGTGAGAGGAGAAAAAAATGAAGGACGTTTATCAACGATTGGCCGAGTTTCTTGACACTTTTCCCCAGCGGTATCCATTGAATACGGAATCGGGAATCGAGCTGAGAGTTCTGAAACACATTTTCTCGCCCGAGGATGCAGAAATGGCGATGAAGCTCACCCCGATGCCGGAAACGGCAGCGGAGGTTGCCTGCCGCATCGGGGCAGACCCGGAAAAAACCGAACAGATGCTCTTTGAGATGTCCCACAAGGGGCAGATTTTTCGGATTGGGAAAGCCGGGAGTTATAAATACATGGCAACCGCATTCCTGGTGGGAATCATCGAGTTTCAAATGAACCGGATGACTCCCGAATTTGCCAAAGACATGGAGGAGTTCGCGCCGATTCTCTACAAAGCCACCTGGATGAAAGGAAAAACGAGGGATCTACGGACGATTCCCATTTCCGAAAGCGTGGACTCGAATGCCCAGGTCATGCCTTATGAAAGCGCCGAGGCAACCATCAAATCCGCCAAGTATATTGGTGTTTCCGATTGCATGTGCCGGAGACAGAAAGCACTGCTGAACGACCCCTGCAGCAAGCCCATGGAGGTGTGTTTCCATTTCGGCAGCGGAACCCATTATTTTGTGGAAAACGGCATGGGCCGCTACGTTGGGCAGGAAGAAGCCCTGGCCATTCTGAAGAAAGGTGAGGAAGCCGGTCTGGTCTGTCAGTTAAGTTCCTCCCAGAACGCCGTCGCCCTTTGCATGTGCTGTGATTGTTGCTGCGGCCCTCTTATCGCCTATAAAAAATGTGCCAAACCTTCGGAGATGGTCAACAGCAGCTTCTTTGCCCGGGTGAGTGAAGCCGATTGTACCGGCTGCGAGCTCTGTGAAGAGCGATGCCCCATGGCCGCCATTTCCATGGACAATGTTGCCCGCGTCAACCTGGACCGCTGCATCGGCTGCGGTGTCTGCGCCGTCACCTGTCCCACCGAAGCAATCAAGGTCTTCCGGAAAGACAAGGACAAGGAATTCGTCCCGGAAAAAGACCTGTTCACGGCGACCATGGCGATTCATCAGCAACGAAGGGAAATATGAGAAACAAACACAGAAGGATAATACAATGACACGTCCATGAATACGGAAATTGTGAAAGGAGAATACATTTGGAAATTCAAAGATTCGATAACAAGGTGGTTCTGGTGACAGGCGGCACCTCCGGTATCGGAAGGGCTACTGCTGTGGCCTTTGCCTCGGAAGGCGCAAAGGTCATCATCGCCGCCCGCCGGGAAAACCTGGGGAATGAGGTTGTCAGGGGAATCAAGGACAAGGGCGGAGAGGCGATCTTTATCAAGACGGATGTCCGGAATCCCGCGGAAATCGACAGCCTTTTCCAGGCGATATTGGCCCGATACGACCGGCTGGACTGCGCTTTCAACAATGCCGGTTTCAGCTCTCCGGGCATGCCGCCGGCTGCCAAAATTACCGAAGAGGAATGGGACAACATCCTCAACACCAATCTGAGAGGCACATGGCTCTGCATGAAACAGGAGATCAGCCAGATGCTCAAACAGGGCGGCGGCATGATCGTGAATACCGCCTCCGTGCTCGGACTGACGGGAGAATATGGCCTGGCTTCCTATTGCGCCAGCAAGCACGGTGTGATCGGCCTGACCAAAACGGCGGCGCTGGAATACGTCCATAAGAACATCCGTATCAATGCAATTTGTCCCGGACCAATCCGGACTGAAATGCTGGAAGCCCCCATGGCCATATATCCTAAAATGCTGGATATGTGCCTCGCCAAGACACCCATGAGAAGGATGGGCGAAGCGCAGGAAATCGCCGGCGCCGTGCTGTGGCTGTGCTCGGACGAATCCTCGTTCATGACAGGCAAGGAAATGGTTGTGGCCGGCGGGCAGGGAGTTGCATCATAATGGATGGTTCATGTGAGAAAGGAGATAAAATTTGAAAACAAATAGATTCCAGGACAAAGTTGTTTTGGTCACCGGCGGCAATTCCGGCATCGGCCGCGCGACCGCGCTGGCATTTGCCCGCGAGGGCGCGAAAGTCGTCATTGCCGCCCGCCGGGAAGACCGGGGAAACTCTGTCGTGCAGGAAATAAAGGAGAAACAGGGACAGGCTGAATTCATCCGGACGGATGTCACTCAACACAAAGACATCGAGAACCTGTTTAAAATCATCACGGATCAATACGGCCGGCTGGACTGCGCCTTTAATAATGCGGGGGTCAGTTCGGCAACGATGCGACGCACCGTCAATATGACTATGGAAGATTGGGACGGGATGATGGACACCAACCTGAAAGGCGTCTGGCTCTGCATGAAACAGGAAATTCCGTTAATGCTGAAACAAGGCGGCGCCATCGTGAACAACTCATCCATCGCCGGCATTAGTACCGAAGTAGGCTTGTCGATTTATGCAGCCAGCAAGCATGGGGTTCTGGGCCTGACCAAGGCGGCAGCCCTGGATTATGCTCACCGGAAGGTCCGCATTAATGCTGTCTGTCCCGGATTTATTCAGACACCCATGCTGGAGGAACCCTGGAAATTGAATCCGCAGATTAAGGATCTGACCCTGGCGTTAATTCCGCTGAAACGATTCGGCAAACCCGAAGAGATAGCCGGGGCGGTCCTGTGGATGTGCTCGGATGAGGCCTCGTTCATGACCGGCAGAGAAATGGTGGTCGGCGGCGGCCAGACGATTCGTGCCTGATTTATCTTCACACCTGTCCGGATTGCCGATAATGACCACTCCGCAAGATCGGTCATTATCTCAACAATAAAGGAAAAAAATATCGTCGAGGAGAATACCTATGAAAACATTAGAACATCTGCTGGCCCCCCTGCGGGTCAAGTCCATGAATATCCCCAACAGGATTGTCATGCCGCCCATGGGAACACGGCTGGGCAACGCTGACGGCACCGTTAGTGAAGCAACTCTGGCCTATATGAAGCGTCGGGCCCAGGGAGGCGCCGGGCTTATCATCACCGAGATTACGGAAGTGCACCCTCTGGGCGCTGTGGCGCCCCAATGCCTGGGCGTGTGGGATGACAAATTCATTCCGGGGCTCAAAAAGCTTGCCGCTGTGGTGCATGCCGAAGGCGGCAAGATCGCCATGCAGCTTCACCATTGCGGCCGTGAGAGTATGTTCCAGACCCAAAGGAAGACAGCCGTCGCCCCTTCGGCCATTCCAAGTTACATCTACGGCTTCCTCGGAACACCCAGGGAGATGACTCTGGAAGATATCCGGGAGACCATTACGTCCTTCGGCACAGCGGCTGTTCGTGCCAGAGCCGCAGGCTTTGATGCCGTAGAACTCCACGCCGCCCACGGCTATCTCCTCATGCAGTTTCTCTCGGCCCATTCCAATCAGCGGACCGATCAATATGGCGGGGATTTCCGGTCACGCGCCCGGTTTATGATCGAGTGTCTGGAAGAGGTCCGCAAACAGGTTGGGAACGATTATCCCGTCTTGATTCGGATCTCCGCAGAGGAATGCATTCAAAACGGCTATACCGTCTCCGATATACAGACGATTATCCCCGACCTCGTTTCCGCCGGCGCGGATATGATCAACGTATCCTTCGGCACCCACGCCAGTGCCGCCGTCAGCGTTGATACGCCGAACGCGAGCGCCCCCATTGAATATGAGCAGGGCTTCAATGTCGGGCTGGCCCGCAAGATCAAAGACGTGACGGAGGTACCCGTTATCGCCGTGGGCCGTTTTACGGACCCCTACATCATGGACGAAGCCATTGCCCGTGGTGATGCGGACATGATCGCCGTGGCGCGTCAGCATCTGGCCGATCCCGATTTCCTGAAAAATACCATGGCCGGGCATCCGGAAGATACGAGTGAATGTCTTGCCTGCAATCAGGGTTGCATCGAACGACTCGTACTCGAACAGCAGTCGGTGCGTTGCGCCATCAACCCGGAAACGGGTCAGGAGCTGATCTATCCGACAAAGCCGGCGGTGGTTTCCCGAAAGGTGTGGGTGATCGGGGGTGGTCCGGGCGGTCTTACTGCGGCCTATGAGGCGGCAAGACTCGGCCATCAGGTCATTCTTTTTGAACAGGAAAAGGAAACCGGCGGGCAGATACGCTTTGCTGAAAAGGCTCCCCATAAATCGGCCTATGGCACATGGATCAGAACCATCACGGCGAAGTGCCGGAAAAAGGGCGTTGATATCCGGACGGGAACGGAAGTTACGGAAGAAATGATTGTCCAGGGAAACCCTGACGTCGTCATTCTGGCTATTGGCGCCGATAAGTCCACTTGTCCGGTCGAGGGCATTTCATCCTCTGTTGTCTGCGACGCCTGGCAGATTTTGAATGGCGATGTTGTCCCCAAAGACCACGTCGTCGTCATCGGGGGCGGTCTGGTGGGGATGGAAACGGCGGATTTCCTTTGTGAGAAGGGTATCAAGGATGTTACCCTGGTTGAGATGCTGGCTAACCCGCCTGTGCCGCCGGTCTCAGCCCATGGCAAAATGCTGCATCGGCGCCTGGGGGCTGCCGGAGCCAAGCTGATGTTTAACACGACCGTCAAGGCCATCGAGCAAGGATCGGTTCTGGTCAGCACCGATGGGAAAGAGCAAAGGCTGGAACCCGTCAACCAGGTCATCGTGGCCGTCGGCGTTACCCCCCGGAATACCTTTAAGGATATGCTTCGGGAAAAAGGTATCCGCCATTTCATCATTGGCGATGCCGGCACCCCGCGCCGCATCATCGAGGCCACAACAGAAGGGGCG
>CAYGNV010000172.1:0-5347 GCA_964351355.1 uncultured Smithella sp. | reverse complement strand
CTATAATTCCAGGTAGTTACAAATTGCGACGGGGCTGAAACCGTCGAAGTCAGGGGCAATGTCCGGGAGTTGATGAATGCCATTGAACGGGCCGTGGTGCTGTCACGAAATACCTATCTTGATGAAGGCGAGCTGACGCTCCTGATGGCGGATGATGGAGACGCAAGCGGCAAGGATTCAAGCGGCGCGGCAAACCAGTCGGTAAGTACTTCAGGCAATTTACCGCTGGATGAAGTCGAAAAAAGAAGCATCCTGGAGGCGCTGACCGCCTGTGGCGGCAACAAAAGCGAAGCGGCCAGGCGCCTGGGCATTACCCGCAAAACCCTGCGCAAAAAGCTGGAAAAGTATGCAAGCAAAAGTTGAACCGGGGTTTTGTTATCAAATGTAATATTATATTGCCGTTACCTGCTTACGGGTGATCGGTTTGGAAAGATCATTGAGCCGACTCAAATATTTTCAATTCTTTAATCGCTTTTGCCATGTTTGTAAAGTCACTATCGTTATGAAGAAGAAATAAATCGTTTTCTATGGCGGTTTGAGCGATGAGTAAATCAATGGTGCTGCGTATGGTTACTCCGGATCGCCGGCATGTAAAATTTAACTGAGCAGCCCGTTCATAGGATTCCTTCCCCAGCGTCAGAGCATAGAAAGGAATGGTTTCCACGTACTCCTGGAGTTTTTTGTATTCCGTGATTGTCCGGGCACCTTGCAGCACTTCCAGGTAAATTAATTCGTTTATCCCATAGGGCATGCCGTTTTCGAGTATTTTACCAAAAGCGGAAACAGCGGTGTTTTCGGCGCCCTTTAAATAATCAATGAGCACCGACGTATCGATTAAGATCATCTGCCTTCTCTCATTTTTTTGTAATCATAACCATCCGCAAAAAGGATATTGCCCTTTAGATCACGTAAATTCCTCACTTTTTTGTTCTTGACGAATTCTCTTAAAGCCGTTTCGATTAAATCTCTTTTTGTACGTATATTTCCGGCATATTTAAATGCTTCGTCGATCAGTTGATCATCTAAAACGACATTCGTTCTCATAATACACCTCCTGATGTGTATTATGATGCACATTCATGTTTTCGTCAAATCATTTTTTTCGGGCGGGGCAAGAAGTCACTTATGCGGCAGTTACCTGCCTTTAGGAGGCTCTTTTGCTATTATTAATAAATTACCCTTAAAAAATAAAGTTTTATATGTCAATGAATAAATTTTGCTGTTTTGTGACCGTCACCCGTGGGCGGACACGGAACAAAAAAGGCTAACGGGAGGGTTTCAGTCTGGCATTTAACCGCTTTAAACGATGCAACAGCGATTTCCGCCCCTCTTCTGAAAGCTTATTGTTTCCGGCCAGCGCCCTTTCAATGAGGGTCATAGCCTGAGAGTAATCCCGCTCGTGGTGCTCCAGATATTTGGCCAGTTCCGAGACGGCATAGAATTCGATCGGTTCGCAGTCCAGCATCTGCCGCCAGATTTGCGCAGCTTCGTTTATTTTGCCGGTGCGCTTGTACAATTGCGCCAGTTTCTTTTTTGACTCGAGGGTGAAATCCGTACAACTGTCTTCGTTGAAGATGTCGAGTATCCTCTCAACACCCTGCGGGCTGGAATGTTTTAATAAAAGGCGGGCGGCAGCCAGATAGTCATCGGGATGCGCGTATTGTTTGAGAGCCTGCGCGGTGAGGATTTCGACCAGATGCGCAGTCAGCGTCGCCATGGAAATCATATCCAGCCGGTTGTGCTCAAAAATATCGGTAAGCAAACGAGGATCGCGCCGCTTCAGCCACTCGAAATAGCGCTGCGGAATTTCCCAGCCGGGGATGTCACCTTCGCGCGTCACACCCAGAATGTGCTCTTCGAGCGTGACCATGCGGCTGTTTTCCAGACGATGTCCCAAAATGCGGCGCGACGGATGCAGTAAATCCAGATGAGGCAGCCTAGCCAGATCGCTGTGCAGCCGGTTTAAAATAAAGCGTGTGGAGAGCAGATTTATGTCAAAGGCCTTGCCGTTGAAGGTGACCAGAAATTTTTTATGTGCGGCAATCTCTTTGAGATAAGTCAGTGCCGCTTTTTCTTCACTAAAATCACGCGCCAGAATCTGCCGGACGTGAAAATGGCCTTCTTCAAACCAGCCCAGGCCGATTAAAAAGGCCATCGTGCCCGTGCCGCCGGTCAGTCCCGTGGTTTCCGTATCCAGAAACAGGGCGTCCCCGGAACAAAACGCGCTGATGATCGGATTGTTGGCCAGCATCGCTGCGGCGCTCATGTCAAAATTCCACGCCTCGTGGAGGGTGCGATGCCCATGCGTGCTCGCGCCGCGGTTCATGCGGCTGACCAGGAAAAATCGTCCGTGTTCGTTTTCGACTTCACAGCCGTCGAGAATGTCAGCAAGTCCCCGATTGCCGAGCGCCCGCGCTTCGTCTTTGGCCGCCCGGTTTCGCCCGTCCGCGCGGGAGGTCGCGTTTTCTATGCGGCGGCGCAGATCATCGAGCTGTGATTGTCTCTGGACCGACGAGGGTTGATGGCGCTTTATTTCATCCGCCCTACTTTCTTCCGGCAGTGTCGTTATCGTCTCGCCGGTCAGGCGTTTTAGTTTATCAATGGATTTCATTTTGCTAATACCAGATCAATAATCTTCGGCACGATTTCCTTGGCTGTTTTGCCGACTTCCAGCGTGGGTCCGACGCACGACGGACAGCCATAGGCGCAGGGGCATTTTCCGATCAGGCTTTTGGCGGCCAATAGAAGATTGGCATGTTCGCGGTAGAGCAGTTCAGAAAAACCGATGCCGCCCGGATAGGAATCAAAAATAAAAATGGTCGGGTCGAATTCGTCAATGCGTGCGCCGGTTTTGTTATCGATCATCTCCGGCCGGCCCGCGTTAAATGAGGTAATGACGCGGCCGGTTTTCCCCTGGCTCACAAACCACTCGCCGCTTTTATCGCCCAGCGACCGGTCGATGTCATGCGTATCCGCCATCAAAAACATGGCCGACAAATGTTGCAGGGTGTAGGCCAGCGCCGACAGGCCGTCGATAATTTCCGCAGGCGTAAAATCGAGGCCGCGCAGGCGGTCTCGCGCAATGGTAAACCAGTAGCTCGTCGTGTGCATGTCCTTTTCCGGCAGATTCACGTCGCCATAGCCCAGATTCTCCGACGTGTAAAATTTGATTTTTTTATAGCCCACCACCTTGCGCACCACCTGCACTTCTCCGTGCTCGACGATGGCGCCTGCCGTCTTATGATTTTCAAAAGAGTCGATCACCCGCACGTTTGTGTAAGTCATCGCATCGGTGTAGTAGTCGGCATCCACCTTGCGGACATAGGCTTTCTTGCGTTCGAGGTCGAGCTTGTCCACGTGATACTGCTCGGAGGCCAGCATGTAAATGGCTTCATCGTGTACGGCAGTGAAAGCGCTGTCCCAATCCACTTCGGCAATGACCTTGTGATTTCCCGCATCGGTGGTATCCACCACAACGACATTTTCCGGATTGATCGCGCGCAGACTTACTTCGTCGGCCGGATAACTCTCCGCCGCCCAGTGCCAGCGGTCATTCGTCCGGTGCAGCACGCCCTTTTCTTCCAGATATTGCAGAAACTCTTCCAGATTCTCGCTGCCGAACTTTTCGCCTTTTTCAAACGGCAGCTCAAACGCCGCGCTTTTGATGTGGTGCAGCAGGATGAGCAGGTTATCGGGATTGATGCGGCAATGCTCGGGCGAAAGCGCAAAGAAGTAGTCGGGATTTTCCATAATGAACTGATCCAGCGGATTGCTCCGGGCGATGAGGATCGCGAGAGAGCGACCCGTGCGTCTGCCCGCGCGTCCCGCCTGCTGCCAGGTGCTGGCAATCGAGCCGGGATAACCGGTCATGATGCAGGCTTCCAGATTGCCGATATCAATGCCCAGTTCCAGAGCGTTGGTGCTGATCACCCCCATCACTTCGCGCGTGCGCAGGCCGCTTTCAATTTCGCGGCGCAGGTTCGGCAGATAACCGCCGCGATAGCCGGTCACAAAATGATCATCCACAGGTTTGGTTTTGACGAATTTGTCTTTGAGATATTTGGTCAGCACTTCGACATTCAACCGGCTGGTGGCGAAAACAATCGTCTGAATGTCGTTGGCGATGAGATCAGCGGCAATCTTGCGCGCGGGCGTCATGGCGCTCTGCCTGATGCCCAGCTCGCGATTGACGATGGGCGGGTTATACAGGACAAACGTCTTGGCCGCGGTGGGCGCGCCGCTTTTGTCCAGAAGCGCGACATCGCGCTCGAGTATTTTTTCCGCATGTTCGCGCGGGTTGGCCACCGTGGCCGAACAGCAGATAAACACGGGATTAGCGCCGTAGAA
The DNA here is from genome assembly GCA_964351355.1 of uncultured Smithella sp. Taxonomy (GTDB): domain Bacteria; phylum Desulfobacterota; class Syntrophia; order Syntrophales; family Smithellaceae; genus UBA8904. Next base: position 1,000 of record CAYGNV010000172.1, on the reverse strand, counting down.
GCGGCAGATCCGCACCAGTCTGCGGATGACGTTGGCAAAGTGCGAACCGAAGATGCCCCGGTAAATATGCAACTCGTCAATGACGATGTATTTCAAATTCATGAAGAGCTTTTGCCATTTGGTGTGGTGCGGCAGAATGCCCGCATGCAGCATATCGGGATTGGTGACGACGATGTGCCCCTGCCTGCGGATAGCCTGTCGCGCGTCGTCGGGTGTGTCGCCGTCATAGGTAAAGGTTTTGATGTCCGCCTGCAAATCCGTAATGAGGCTGTGCGCTTCATGCATCTGATCCTGAGCCAGCGCCTTGGTGGGGAATAAATACAAGGCACGCGTTTCCGGTTCATCCAGAATGCTTTGCAAAACGGGCAGATTATAGCAAAGGGTTTTGCCGCTGGCGGTCGGCGTCACCAGCACAACATCCTGACCATTGCGGATAAAGCGCACGGCTTGCGCCTGATGCTTGTAGAGTTTCTCCATGCCACGCTTTTGCAGGACGGAAAGTAACCGGGGATTCACCCACACGGGATAATCCTCCCAGTCTCCGTGCTTTGCCGGTATTTCCACAATGGCCGCCGCGTTAGCTTGGAAGCTTTTGTTTTTTTTGAGTCTGGCGATCCATTCATCCAGTGTCAGTTTGGCCATAATTATTTTTACCTTTTTTTGTTCGGATTTGCATTATAGATAAAAACCAAAATATAACAACAGCGAATAATAAAAAGTCATTGCAATAATTATATTGATAGTTTATCAATATAATCGCTGGCCGTGCAGTGATACACGGTATTCAATGTCCATTAGGAAAAGGGAGTCGCTATGTCGCTTTTCAGTGTTGATCAGAAAAAATGTAAACGTGATGGGATTTGCGCGGCGGAGTGCCCCGCACAAATCATCGTGCAGACTGATAAAAAATCATTCCCGTCTCTACTTGCAAACGGTGAAGAGTTCTGCATTAACTGCGGACATTGTGTGGCTGTCTGTCCATACGGGGCATTGACGCTGT
>CAYGNV010000171.1:1326-5362 GCA_964351355.1 uncultured Smithella sp. | reverse complement strand
CTTGGAAATAGGTTTCGGGACTGGACGAATTGCGCAACATGAGAATGCCGGTCCATGGTTTGACCGTAACCCCGGTGGTCAGTTTCCCGCAGGAAAGGGGGATCGTCTTCGTGTGCAGTGGATCATCCATTGCCTTCTGTACAGGCGGTAACGCTGCAACACCGATCCCTGCATCACTGCCGGCGGCCACGATCACCGTGTAATCATGATAGAACCTGTTTTGCTTCTGTTGCAGAAGGTTGCGCATGGCATGACACGAAGCGACGCTGGGCAAGAACCAGAAGGTGTGAGACAAGACATTCAGCAGACGGGCGTCCGAGAAAGGCATCGGCGGCTTTTTAGCGCCCAGCTTCAGATTGTCGATAGTCGTTTCCAAAAATCCGCCCCGAATCAACGACAGCCAATTCTGAACCTGATCCTGATAGGTGAACTTCGCTTTATCCCCAGCACCCGAAGCAGAAAAGAAGATATTCAGATCAAACTCATCAAACTCTCCCTGGATGGCGATTTCGCGGATCGAATCGGGCAGTTGATAGGTCAACAGCACCATGCGGGGCAGTGAGGCATAAGGGTTGGGATCGCCTTTCCACTCCTGTTTGGCACGCTGTTCATCCGAATAGGTCCAGTTGAAAATCTGCTCCTCGATAAACTCGCCTGATGCAATGGCCCGAAACGGTGTTCCGGACAGATAAAGATAGCTGCCCGTTGTAATCGGCATGATTTCTTCATCGAAATCCTCAATGCCCTCACCTACACCAAACTCGATTTCCTTCTTGTCTTCCGCCTCAAAAAGCTCTTTGGCGTTTTCACGCCAGGCGCCGTAGTGATATTCGTCGAGGATGACGCAATCCCAATTGGTTGCATGAACCCATTCGTTCTTGGTCTTAATCCCGCCTGTGCTCTTGTTCTTCCCCAGATAATCCTGAAATGATCTGAAACACACTAAAGGCTTTTTCTTATCCGCCTCCTCATATGACAAGCCACCTGGTGATATAAACTGCCACCCCTTGAAATCAATGTGGCATTTTAAATCATCTTCCCAGGCGTTCTGTACAGCCGGTTTGAATGTAAGCACCAGCACTTTGCGCCAACCCATTTTCCTGGCAAGTTGATAGGCGGTAAACGTCTTGCCGAACCGCATTTTCGCGTTCCATAGGAAGTGCGGCGGCTTGCCTAAGTTTTCGTCTCCGAAACTCTTGAAATAGGCGACGGTCTTTTCCACTGCCGCCACCTGTTCCGGTCGCATCCTGAAATCAAGCGAACGGTTTTCCTCGTTCATCTCTCCTGTCTTAAGGGCAATTACAGCGGCTTTGACATCTTTAGCAGAACACTTGAACCATTCGCCTTTGGAATTTATTTTACCGGAGCATCTCAAATGGCGGTGAACATCATGATCGGTGAACGTCGTGCCGTCATTGCGCATCGCGGGCTCTTCCAGTACGATTCGGTACGGTGGTTTGCCGGGACGAAGCGTCGGATATTGCTGTGCCACACGACTCTTCGCATCCACCGTGGTATAGCCGATTTTCAGCAAGCCCCGATATTGGGGATTTGTATCCTCATAGGCGTAAACGGTTGGCTTGGAATCGGGACGTTGCGGGAAGAACTTATCAGCGCTCATCGGATTGCCCCTTGGTTAAAATGAGTTTCCCACTCCTCTAAAATCTGCAATACATCCGCAAATGCGGGGCGCTCGGCAAAAAACATTTCCCGCATCTTGTCGTAATCCTCTTCGAGCTGCCGGATACGTCCGGGATGTGGGGTCAACCGGAGGCTTCCCTGGATTGCCTCGTCGTAATGGGCCCATCCGCTGGGGAAAAACACCTTTTTGTGTTCCACCACACGTTGTAGCAATCCGGGATGGCCGGTGATCTTTTCACCAATCCCGGACAAGATCAGCCGGGACGTATCGTAGTAATGGCGCGACAATCGGAGGGGAATTTCTTTGTCCGGCGAACGATGATATTCCGCGTGAAGCAAGGTTGCCTTTTCCCAGAACGTCCGTTCCGCGGCAAGCACCTTAACGATGAAGTCCGTTGTTTCAAAGGCCGCCGGAAACCGTTCGGCCACATAGGGCGCAATTCGCACCTGGTCGCTGGGCCAATGATCGGATCGCGCCCCCATTTCAACCTTCACGGCAGGTCTGATATATGCGCCGGTTGTTTCCGGCAAGCTCGATGGATAGGCGTAAAGGAGGGTCTGACAGTTGGGGTCACCTTCATCAATCGTCAGTGACCAGCCCTGTGCATCCCCAAGAGCGGCCCTGATGGTTTTGATCATCATTGGCCTCAATTCATCGCCGATCTTATGTTGACAGGCTGCTTTGATTCGATCGATCCGACGTTTTCTCTCCTTGCCGCTGATGACCGCCTCCGGATTAGAGGACTCATCGCCAAAACCAAGACCGGCACGATCCAGCGATACGTCAACATCCTCAGAAAAGCGTTCGATCAACCGGTATGCCTTGGACAGCGAAGTTCCTCCTTTGAAAATAAGCATACTCCCGATGTTCGGCATGGCAAAAAGCTCGCGCAGCGTCCAGCAAACCCAGAAATCCTTCTCGATGATCTGCGGACTGAGTCGCATCCGCTCTGCCGTTTGCACAAAGTAGCGACGACGCTCATCGTCGGGCAGTCGAATAAACCGATCCATGATTCAGGCCTCTCCCCGGGCAATCTCGCGCAGATGCTTGCCCACCCACGCAGGTGCATAAGCGATGTCCTTCATCAGCCGTTTCTTGTCTTGATCACTCAGTTTGCGTTGCAGGGTTAGAATCACGGCATTATCCACATGTTTTTGGCCCAGGTGCCGCAGCGCCTGGATGACCAAACCGCTGGTGCGACCGGCCGGTCCCATATTCCGCGGCGTCGTCCGCTGGAGGCGAATTTCCTGATTTCCCACCCGCACCGTGCGGGAGGGTCCGTCGGTCAGATAGACAATCCTGGCGGGCACCTGCGTGGACAAACCCAGACGATTGGCCGCATACGCCCCGGAGGGTTGGAGGCGGATACCTTGTTTACCGGCCAGAGCCCCGGCAATTGCATCGGGACTCGGCGCTAGAATGCCCATGATTGGGTGAGACTCCGGATAATCGTAGAGGCCACGGGCCAGCCGGCGGATGGCACCTTTTTGGACCAGGCGCGACAACACTTTGTCAACGGCGTCGCGGCTGCCAAGGTCCAGAAAACGGCCTGGGGTGAAGACAGCACCCCTACCAGACCCATAAATCCTACTAAGTACTTTTGAATCAATGCTTTGCATATTACATCACCATTCAATTTTGTCAGGAATATAAATCAGTTTTTCTGACAAAATGCAAACCATTTTTCTACCGGCTTACCGCAAATCCCATTTTCTGGAACTAAGCCGTTGTTCAATAATAACTTGTAACACTTGAATATCATAACCGGCATAAGGGGCCGTAACGTAATGGATGGAAATGTAGCAGTTATTTCTTAACGGCCCCTAATTGCAAAACTCCTTGTCCTGCCCGAATGCTTTTGTCGGGCATCCAGTCCCTCAACGTCAACCGCATGGATTCCCGCCAAAACCTGTCCCCGAAGTTTTCTGTCGGGGAACTGCGGGAATGACAAACCCAAAACAACACCAGGTGAAAATGGATACGGTGAATGGATAAAAGAAGCATCACCATTACTCAGCCTACTGCAAAATAGTCTTGACTATTTTGCAATTAACTGAATAATAGCCACATGGAAAAACGAACCCCTTATCTTCATATCTGGCGGGAACTCTCGCAGGAAAAGTCAATGATTTTCCTGGCTGGCCCCCGCCAGTCGGGCAAAACGACGCTGGCGAAAATGATTGCGGGAACCTTTACCAACAGCCTTTATTGGAATTGGGATATCGCCGATCATCGAAAACAGCTTTTCGGGCACAAGGCTTTCTTTACGCATATGATTAGAAATGATGCATCGGCGCCTCTGATCATTTTCGATGAAATCCATAAATACAAGGACTGGAAAAATTATCTCAAAGGCGTCTATGATCAGTTTCATGAAGAGTTCAAATTTCTGGT
>CAYGNV010000171.1:0-1226 GCA_964351355.1 uncultured Smithella sp. | reverse complement strand
TATGCCCGGCAGCTTGTCAGAGAAGACATTCGAGATCTGACGGATATCAAAGCCGTGCAGGATATCGAAACACTCTACACGCTTTTGCCTTCAAAAATCGGCAGTCCGCTGTCTGTAACATCGCTGGCGGAAAATCTGAAGGTATCTTACAACACGGTACGAAGCTGGCTTGATATTCTGGAGCGCTTTTACCTGACATTCAGTGTGCCGACCTGGACGAGTAAGATTGCTCGTGCCATCCAGAAAGAAAAAAAATACTACCTCTTTGATTATGCCCGGATCAAGGATGAAGCGGCAAAATTCGAAAATATGGTGGCTTGTGAGCTATATAGGGTGGCGACGCTTTGGAATGATCTGGGGCTGGCCGAATTTTCCCTTCATTTTATAAAAGATAAAGAGAAAAGAGAGGTGGATTTTCTTGTGGTTAAAAATGGCGCACCGTTTTTGCTGATTGAAGCCAAGCTATCCGATTCACAGCCCGCCAAGCCGCTGATTGCATTTCAAAATAATTTGCGAATTCCGGCTGTCCAATTGATTCTGGACGGGAAAGGCTATCGCATCATCCCTAATGGAGAAAATAAAATACTGATTGCCCCAGCCTGGCAGTGGTTGGCTGAATTGCCAGGGAAATAATTCGCACAATCATTTGAGAAGCAGAAAATACAGTTCCCCTTTTTCCTTCAGGCTGCCGGCGGTGGCCCGCGCTTTCGGGCCGAAACCACAGAACAGATCGACCCGGCCGGGACCCTTGATAGCCGAGCCTTTGTCCTGATTCAAAACAAATCTTGAAAAAGCGACGCGACGGACAACGTTATAATCGTCATCCAGAATGGGCTTGCGCAGGCGGATAAACGCCAGCGCGCCCTGTGGAAAAAAAGCGGGATCGGTGGCAATCGACCGGTCGGGTGTCACCGGCTGGCCGATGGCGCCAACCGGCTCCCTATCGACAAATCGAAAGAAAATATAGCGCTCATTGTGGCTGAGAATCTCAAAGAGTTCTTTCTCACTTCTGCCTTTGAGCCACGTCTTGAAACCACGGTAGGAGGCATCGCTTCTTTTTATTTTTTTTTGATCCAGCATATTCATCGTTACAGACCGGAAAGGCCGACCATTGTTCTGCGCATAACTTACCGAAAGCATTTTCCCGTCTTCCAGCTTGATTTTTCCCGACCCCTGAATGTGCAAGGAGCTAAGCTCGACCGGATCGGACACCCAGATCAACTCCA
>CAYGNV010000170.1:0-5418 GCA_964351355.1 uncultured Smithella sp. | reverse complement strand
CCGCCGTGGACATTTCCTTGATCATGTCCAAATTATTATTACTGGCGCAGCCATCCGTGCCCAGACCGACGGTAATGCCGGCTTGCAGAATATCCGTTACAGGAGCGGTCCCGCTGGCCAGTTTCATATTACTGGAGGGATTGTGCGACACTTTGCAGCCATATTTGGCAAAAAGCTTCATGTCATCTGCCGATAAGCAAACGCAGTGAAACGCCAGCATTCTTTCATTGAGATAGCCGATATCTTCCAGAAAAGACACCGCGCTTTTCCCGAATTTTTTCTGAAGCTGACCCAGTTCCGATTGATTTTCCAGAAGATGAACACCCAGCATCAGATGATAATCATCGGCGATTTTTTTGGCGTCCCGAAGCAGAGCGGGCGAGCAGGTGTAAAGAGCATGCGGCTCGACAATAATATTAATGAGCGGATCATCCCGCCATTTGTCGGCAAGCATGCGTGTGTAGGCAAGGCCTTCTTCTGGGGACTTATAACTGGGAGAAGGAAAATCGAAAAGGACTTCGCCGATGAGACAACGCATGCCGGCGGCTTTTACCGCGCGGGCTGTTTCATCCTCGAAGATATACATATCGCAGAAAGTTGTCGTGCCGGATTTGATCATTTCCGCGCAAGCGAGCAGAGATCCCCAGTAGGCAAGATGTGGATCGACATTTTTAGCTTCGGCCGGGAAGATGTAGTTGTTAAGCCAGTCCATCAATTCCATATCATCCGCCATACCGCGAAAACAGGTCATAGCCGCGTGTGTATGGCAATTGACAAAACCCGGCATGATCAGAGAATCCTTGGCGTTAATTGTTTTTTTAGCGGTATATTTTGAGAGAAGGTCCTGGGTTTTGCCAATCGCCAGAATGGAAGATGCGTTGATCGCGACGGCGGCGTTATTCAGGCAGGTATTATTATTATCCATGAGCAGGGCTTTCCCGCCGCAAATGATGAGATCGATGTCTTGCATGTGTTTATCCCTTCGGTAAGATGCTGATGCTTATCACAAAACAGAGATGCGCTTCAAGACACAAAAACGGATATTATTTTTAGCGATAATACAGCCAGATTATCAAATCCTTGACACGTCAAATTAAAAATAATATAAGCCGCACAGTTTCTTCCCTGATTAAACATTGGGCCTGGGTGGCGGAACTGGTAGACGCAAGGGACTTAAAATCCCTCGACCCCTGTGGTTGTGCGAGTTCAATTCTCGCCCCAGGTACCAATAAAAAACAAATACTTGCGAATGAAGAAGTCATGTTAAAAAACAGAATTGTAGGCGTATTTTGTCTTTGCTGCCTGTTGATTACAACACTTGCATTCGACGCTGTAGCAAGCAAGAAAAATCCCTATGAAAGCGCTATTTCCAAAGCCCGCAGCGAAATCTGGCAGGATATAAACAGTGGCAAATGTGGAAGTGCAACTGCTGCCATAATGGTCGATGGCAAGGTCGTTTATGCCGAAGGCTTTGGTATGGCCAACAGAGAGAAGAGCATACCTGTTACGACAACTACGCTCTTTAATATTGGCTCTATCAGCAAGGTGTATGTAGCAGCTGCAATCATGCTGCTCGTTGATGACGGCAAGGTTTTGCTCGATAAGCCGGTCACGGACTATCTTCCGGAATTCAAGATGGCTGACAATAGATATAAGAAGATCACCGTAAGAATGCTACTGAACCACGTATCGGGCTTACCGGGGACAGAGGGTTCTAATTCCTTCGGGTTCAAATACGATGACAAAGTGAAGCAGGAAACCATCAATACGCTGGCCCGCGCGCATCTCAAGCATGACCCGGGAGCAATGGCTGTGTATTGCAATGACGGATTTACGCTGGCGGAAATGATTGTGGAGCGGGTAAGTAAACGGAAATACATGGACTTTATTGAGAAAAGGATGTTCAAGCCGCTGGGCCTGAAAAACACCGGCATCGGCGTTGGTGAAATCAAGGGCAAGCCGGTGGCCTTGTATTACGACCCGAAGACCGGGGAAATGCATCCGACTGAAACGCTCTCGGTATTGGGGGCAGGCGGGCTTTCTTCAACTGCCGAGGAGCTTTGCCTTTTTGCAGATACCTTTTCAGCGGCAGGCAAACTCCTGAAGAAAGATTCTCTCGCCGAGATGAGAAAAGCTCAGCCTTCCGCGTTTCGGGGCAAACTGAGGAATCCGGAAATTTCTATAGGGCTGGGCTGGGATATGACAGGCCTTCCACGGTATGATGCGGCCGGAATTCAGTTGCTGGGCAAAAGCGGCGGCACGGGAAATTATTCTTCGATGCTTTTTACGGTTCCCGATAAGAGAATATCGGTTGCTGTCATCGCTGCCGGAAAGGGAAGTAATGCGATGAAAATAGCATTAGATGTTATGGATGCTGTTCTGGTTGAAAGGAATCTTTTGCCGAAAAAAGAGAAAACCATAATGATTCCTCCAAAAGCGCAGAAATTGCCGCCGGATCATGCGTCCTTCAGCGGTTATTATGCCAGCGCCTCGAAATTAGGCCAGTTCGTGTTTGATGAGGAAAAGAACTGCGCTACTGTGTTCATGTTCAAGGAAAAGGAAAAAGTACCGCTAATGACTCTTGTCTATAACAATGGCTACTATTACGATGCCGAGGGCAACCGTTCCTATTTTGCCAATACAGGCACAGAGAGTTATTACGTGAGCTCGTTAGCCATATTCGGTTTAGATGTGATCGGGATGCAAAAAGTAAAGCCGATAGAGAAACCGCAAAGCCTCCGGATCAATATGGATGGTATGGTTTGGCTGCGTCGTAACGTCTCCCCTCTGGAGGGAATTATGGCTGTGGATTCGCATTTTGTTAAGTCCTTGCTCTACAAGGAACTGCCGGGGTACGTTGATTTTGGAGGTATTAAACGGATCGATTCCCCTGAGTTCGCGGGCATGCCCTTTGACGCCATGCGCGATCAGACGGAACTTACCCTTTTGAAAAAGAATGGTGTTACATGGGCATGGATTTCGGACATGTTGTATAGTCCGGCCCAGAGCGCCGTTGCCTTAAAAGCCGGAGAAAATTCCGTGAAAATTGAGGGCGATGGATATAATAAGTGGATGGTAGCAGATGAAGACATGGTTGTAAGTTTTACAAAACCGAAACGAGGAAGAATAATCATGTTCTCTTCCGGCGATACCGTGATCTATGATAGTGCGGTCAATACAGGTGACGCCTATACCGCCAAGGGCAGTTATATTGAATGTGCTGGTTTTGCAAACGACGTCTTTACAGTCATAGCCAAGCCCATAGTGTCAGATAAAAAGAAGTAAAAAATTCTAACCATTGCTTCGCCCTATCGAGTATGAGCCAGGGCGAAGCAATCTCAAGGGGAAAACGGAGATTTCCCCTTGACTGCGCATTCTTTCGGTAATCGTTACTTACCGAACTGATAATTTTCCAAATGATCAAATCTTCAATATTTTACATTTTCAATTTTGGCTGAAAACCGAGGCTATTCTCATGGCCTATTTCCCCCTTGACTTTCCAGTCTCATAAGAGCATTAAAAAAGTGTAATTTCTCTTATTGTCTCAGTCCACTCATCAACCTAACCCTTAGATTATTAAGGAGGCATCATGAAAAAACTATTTCTGACGATTGTTGTCCTTCTGTTGCTGCTGGCTGCGTATTTAACCCTCTGGCCGGTACCGATTAAGCCTGTCAGCTGGAATGCACCGATGTCATCCGGTTATACCGGTCCACACGCCATCAATACAAAGCTTGCCAATCTCAAGATGATTTCATTGGGAAAAGAAGAAGGACCCGAGCAGATCGCTATCGGCAAAGACGGCAAGCTTTACACCACTGTTACCAGTGGCAACATCCTGCGAATGAATACAGATGGCAGCGAGCAAGAGGTGTTTGTAAACACAGGCGGGCGGGTGCTGGGTTTTGATTTTGATACATCCGGAAACATGATTGCTGCCGACGCAGTTAAAGGCCTGCTTTTAATAGACCCGGACAAAAAAATCACTTTATTGACCGATAAGGTAAATGGCGATCCCATCGGCTATGCCGATGCGGTGGTGGTGGCCAAGTCCGGCAAGATATACTTTAGTGATGCGTCAACCCGTTTTGCGCCTAAAGATTGGGGCGGGGTGTTTGAATCCAGCATTCTAGACATTTTGGAGCAGTCATCAACCGGCCGTATCCTGGAGTACGATCCGGCAAACAAAACGACCCGTGTCGTGGCGAAAGGCTTTAGTTTTGCCAACGGCGTGGCCCTGAGCCAGGATGAAAAAACGCTGTTTGTCAATGAAACCGGGAAATACAGGGTGTGGAAGATTTTAGTGAGCGCGAAAGATCTGGATATATCGAACCCGAGTGACCAGGCCAAACCGCTGTTTAACAATCTGCCAGGTTATCCGGACAACCTGATGCGTGGACTCGACGGGAAAATCTGGCTGGGCCTCGTAAAGCCGCGTAACCCCACCGTTGACAAGCTAGCCACCAATCCGTTCATGCGCAAGCTCACCCTGCGCCTGCCGCGCTCAATGTGGCCGGTTCCGAAAGCCTACGGACATGTGATAGCGTTCACGGAAGACGGCGAGGTGGTGGCTGATTTGCAGGACCCGAGCGGTGCTTACCCGGAAACGACAGGGGTGACGGAGACCAAAGACCGGCTCTACATCCAGAGCTTGCACGCCAAGGGATTGGGTTGGATGCCCAAATGAATTCTCCATTTTCCATTAAGGGCATTGTCGAAACATGGTATTTCTCCGTTATTGATATTATCCAGGTCTTAATCCAGTAGCCCGATTACCAGGCGGCACGCAAGTATTGAATAAGCTGAAAGAAAGACTCAAAAAAGAAGGCAGTGAGTCGGTGACAAATTGTCACCGACTGAAATTCGTCGCGGCAGACGGGAAAAAAGAAAGGATCAAGGAGAAGAACAGATGAAAAACGTAGAGATGAAAGTGGAAGACAATATCCTGACGATTAAAGTTGATCTTACAAAAGAGTATGGCCCTTCAGCATCAGGAAAGACCATTATTATTTCATCAACGGAAGGGAATATTTCTATTCCGGAAAAAGATGAAATTAAGATAGGGTTGAATGTTTATAGAAAAAAGCCAGCGGCGGTATAAAAATCCCATCAAAGCTATGTGGAGGGGGGCATGCTATATCAAACATATCAGCAGGGGTTAATACGGTACTTCAAAATATCAATTGATATCAATTGGTGCAAATTCCGCTGAAAGCAGCATGGTGATTCCGGAGGAAGAAAGCACCCTGTCGGCTTCTGAAAAACGAGGGGTAAAGCAGGAATGAATATCAACGGCAAATACGAAATCATCGAAATGGAATTATGGACCAAAGAGGATATTGATTTAGTTGAAACGGGTTATATTAAGATATCAGGCAAAAGAGGAGAATTTCACTTTATTTGCGTTGATGGGCAGAT
>CAYGNV010000169.1:0-5440 GCA_964351355.1 uncultured Smithella sp. | reverse complement strand
TTTTTCCGGCGACGATCTTTTCATCAAGGGCCTTTTCCAGTTCGGAAATGGCAAGGCTGTTGCCGTCGATCTTTTTCAAGAAGCTCTGGCGTGAATCCTCAATCTCTTTTCTTTTGGTCTTGATCTGATCGCGGGCCTTCACCTGGGGCGCAATGGCCGGAAGCAATTTCGAGTTGATAAGATTTCTGATTTCGTTTTGTGCCTTGTCTTGTACCTTCATTTTTTATTCCCCTTTCTTTTCTGTGGTTTGCCATACGGCGTGTTTTGCGCCCGGAGGTGATACACGTTCGCTGATTGTGTTACCTTGGACAATCTGTCCGTTCGGTCTTTCCGGGTTAATCGTATTAACTACGTTTTCAGGTTCTTCCATCGGCCCCCAGGTCGGCTTTGCTGCGCCTGGCGCTGACGTCATACCGTGTATGATTTTTCCCATGGTTTTATTCCTCCCTCCGGTCGTCGATGAATGCGGCAATCTGTTTGCTGTTTTCGCTCCCATGCCGGCTGACGATAGGCATAATTTCCTTCTGCGGCTCCGCGCCGTGTTTGGCCTCGCTCAGGATCTGCACCCGCCGGACGGCTTCATTATGAAGTGGATCTTCGCTGTTGAAATAGGCCTCTGACCATTCCTTGTCTTTCCCGCGGTAGATGTCCTGTAACTGCGACGTTACCGACCGGTCATCGTCATAAAGCTCTTGCCTTAAATCGCCTTCGCGCTTGTCAAGCTGGCCCTGCCGTTCTTCCTCCCCGAAGTGGCCCTCGATCATTTCAGTCACTTCCTTCAACACGGCCTTGTGCCTCGGATGATTTCGGTCCAGGTAGGCTTTCACGTCTTCATGGGCCATGTTCTGCACAACCTCGTTAATTGCATCTTCTCTAAAAAAATTGTTTTCTTCCATCTTTCCGCTCTCCATTTCTGACACTTAGTGTCACAAGATGATTATAAGTTATTGTAATAACTTATTTAATTAACAACCTCTCCGATAAGTAATCAGAGGGTCACTTGCTGCCGCTTTGGTAATTTCGGTCAATAAATGACCGTATATCTTCAAATCTGAAGCGCACCGTTGTCCGGGGCTTCTGTGTTCCTTCGCCTGGGGCCTCCCATCGGATGCAGGCCAGTTGACCGCGATCCGCCATTTTATAAACAAGCGGAGCGCTACACCGGAGAATCTTGCTCACCTGGCGGGCGTCCAGAAGGTTTTCTATGTCAAAAGTGGCGTTGCTCATGCCGTCACCTTATCAAGCCAGGTCCGCGCGTTCGCGCATGCTTGGCTGTTGTATTTCAAAGTCCGCAAAGGTCTGCGTTGCCGCATTGAACCGAAGTTTGACGGTTCCGGTCGGCCCGTTCCTGTGTTTTGCAATGTCTATTTCCGCAATGCCGCGCTTTGGGTTGTCTGAGCGCTTGTTATAAACCTCATCCCGATAGATGAAGGCGATAAGGTCCGCGTCCTGTTCAATGGCCCCGGATTCCCTCAAATCTGAAAGCAGCGGGCGTTTTTCTGTTCGGTTGTCAACTTGACGGTTCAACTGTGACAGGCCAATGACCGGAATGGATAGCTCCCGCGCTATGGCTTTCAGCGTCCGGCTTATCTCCGCAACTGCCTGTTCCCGCGTGTCGTGCTTTCCCGGCACCCGGACAAGCTGAATATAATCGACGATCAAAAGCCCCAGGTTATGTTCTGCCTTTAAGCGCCTGGCCTTTGCGCGGATCTCCGCCGGTGTTATGTCCGGATTGTCTGCAATGAACAAAGGCGCGTTACCGATTTTGGAAACGGCATGGATGATCTTCGGCCAATCGTTGTTGAGGATGAAACCGCGTGTCAACTGCCGCAAATCCTTCCCGGCCATGTCCGCAAGCATTCTGTCTACGATGGGTTCTTTTGGCATTTCGAGCGAAACGATCAGCGCCGTTATGCCGCTTAAAGCCGCTGTTTTGCATATTGAAGTGGCAAGGGCGCTTTTCCCCATGCTTGGCCGTCCGGCAATGATGATCAGGTCATCATTCTGAAGACCGCCGGTTATATCGTCAACGGCGTCAAAGCCCGTCGAAATGCCTGTCTTTTTAATACCGCCCTGTTTGCTGCGGACCTCGTATAAGGATAACCTCGAAACGGCAACCTCGCGGATTGTATGGATCGCATTCTTTCCGCGCTCCATCGAAAGCCCGAAAATGCTTTTTTGCGCCTCTGCTATGGCTTCTTCAGTCTGACCGGAATAAGCGGCGTCTTTCATCCTGTTTGCCGCCTCGATGATCCGGCGCTCGTTGGACTTGCCTTTTACAATCTGTGCATAATGGCCGGCGTTTGCCGATGAAATAACGGCATCCGGCAACCCGGCAACATATGCCCCGCCTCCGGCCTTATCCAGAAGCCCCGCATTTCTTAAATCGTCGGACACGGTTACAATGTCCGCGGCGCCGCCCCGGTCGATAATCCGCATGATCGAATCATAAATGTGCTTGTGACCGTCGCTGTAAAAATCCGCGGCAATGATGGTTCCCGAAGCATCCGGCACCGTTTCATTGTCATATAGCATAGCCCCCAGGACGGCTTTTTCTGCTTCATCGTTATGCGGCATTACGCGACTTTCCATCATGTGCGGGCCTCCATTTCGCAATAAACGCATCCCGTTTCGGTTAAATCGCTTGAAACGACGATCTGCTTTTTGCACCTTTGGCAAATCGAATCACGCTGTTCTGCTTCTTGACGTGGAATTCCTTCGTTGGAATACCGATCAAAGTTCCCCGGACGGAAAAGGGTTTCAGGATTCATATATTTTGGGTTTGCAATGAAGAACGCATCTTGCAGTTTCGCATCAATAACCCGCTGGCAATCTTCGACCGTCGCGCCGTCTTTTAACCGGGACTCGATGTTCTTTTTGTTCCGGTATCGCTTGCCTGTTTTTTCGTTCAGATAGGTGAGAATTTTTTGAGAATCAGCCCTATATATATATTCTTTTATTTCTTTATATTCTTCTTTGTGTTCCTTGCCTGTCACTTGCCTGTTACTTTCGATGTTACCTTTTCCAGTTTCAGCTTGGTAAATTATCCAATTTATTATGGTAATGATCGAATAATGGCTGTTACTTTCGATGTTCAAAATTTCGAGTTTTTTCAATTTCAATATTCGCTTCCAGACGGTCGATGGCGACATGTGAAGCTCTTTCGCTGCTGAATGACGCCCAAAAATGAATGAACCGGGTGTGATCCTTACTTCCGACACGCCGCGGCCTGTCCGAATAGTGACAAAGGTTTCTTTGTAAGCCGCTTTTGCCAGACACCAAATGAAAGTTTTGAGAAGTCCTTCATTCTGGAATACTGCCGATTCAACTATTTTGCGCCACATCTTGAAATAGCCTCGATTCATCGTTTCGGGCCTCCCGGTAATTGGTAGGCTCGCGGATCGCTGAACCTGGCATTCATCAGTTTTTGGATTTGCATTTCTGGAAACGCGCCCAGGTTGACCTGACCATTCTCGTCGGCAATCTCTGCAAGTAAAAGTAACAAGTTGGCCGCCGCCGGGTCTTTTCGGAAAGTGCGGTCATAGTCGCGTCGAAAGCGCCTGTTAGGAATGAAGTCTCTCATTTTGTGAATAGCCTCCGCATCCATGAAAAATGACCGGGTATGATAAGCCGGCGTAAGGCTTTTTCAAGGGTTTCCTGGCCTGTGTCCGTCGAAGCGTTCAAGCAAACCGACTTTAAAAAGCCGCTGTCAGAAAATTCAAGCGTGGCCGTGATCTTTGTTGAGGATCTTTGATCTTCTATCATTGCTTAACCTCCTGGCGACGTTCAGGAACATTCCGGAATAGTCTTGATATCCAGTTCCCGTTCTCCGGCTTCATGATCCGCTTAAGGGCCTCCTCGATCAGCTTCGTTTCTTCAAAGCCTTCCGTATTCGGCTGAATTTCCTTCAGGAATCCTGTTTTCTTTGAAAATATTAGAACCACCGGAATTTCATCGTTCATCGTGCGGCCTCCTCAATGATCTTCTTGACTTCCACCGTTGGCCACAATAAACGGCCGTTCGGAAGCTTTACGGGTCGCAGCCCTAAATAGTGACCATTGACGCAATAAGCCCGCCGGAGAGTTCCCGGCTTTACCGTCAACGTTGTCGCGCACTGCTCCGTACTTAGAACGTCTGCTTTTTCTTGATTCATATTCACCTTCCTAAAGTTGTTTCTGGTTACGGAAACAAAAAACCCGCAAACCGTAAGGCATTAAAGCCCTCGTGTTGCGGGTATACTTATGACATAAGAAACAGCTTAAATCAATATAAAGCTAGTCTTTTCAATTACTTATGTCCCACATAAATCATGGGACATACAAAAATCATGGGACATTTTTGTTTTTACCTACGGTGCGACGCTTTTTGCTATTCCAATACAATTTTAGTTTTTCGTATCTTGGGTCTATTATTTCGGCGGGAGATGAACTTCCGTATAGTCCAGGTTCAATATCTCTCTGATAGCGCTTGCGGTATTTCTCATAAATTCTTGCACATCCCTCATCATTACATTTCACTTCTCTTGCAAGGCTATCAGCAATAAAGAAATCATCGCATATTAAACACTTCTTTAAATATTTATGATTACGCTCTTCCCTGAAGAATTTAAAAAAACAGAATGCAATCACTTCATCATAGTAATGTTGTAAATTATGATGCACATTCCCGTTACTCCGGCCAACGAAAACACCCCAATCAAATGGTGGAGGTTCTTCTATCCCCAGAATTCCCCCTTGATCATTTATAACTATGAAATTTTGATGAAAACCCATACTATTATATAATGTTTCATATTTCTCTAAAGCGCTTGCAGAAGCGCCACCGAATTCTTTTGCCCCTGTTTGCACGTTCAGAAAGCTCCTCAGTTCCTGTTGAACTCTGCCAATGTGATTATGCTCAGGTTCAAGGACATAAAAGTAAACACCGAGAACTATTCGGATACTACTAGATTCTTGATCTGAAAGTTTTTTCTCTTTACAAAACTTGTCTATTATTAAATCAAAATCCGGTGAATGATAAATAACCGGATTATATACATTGCTTGTTTCAAGGCCATAATTGATAGAACTTTCCTTCGTCTCATAGTGCAAGTGTGACGGATGCTTCTCAATGAACTCTTTGATCAGGATTTTCTGGCGGTTACTTAGATTTTTAGTATTCTCAAGATCTCTATTGAATTCCTCTAGAGTAGGAAATGGAACATCCGGAAGGTTTTTTTTATGATCACTATTGCTATTGCTTGTGCTTGGGTCGTACAATACCTTCTTTACACTTTCCTTGAAAACCTTTCCGGCTTCATCCGTATTTTTTGCGTTTACAAAGTTACACAACACTTCACCATATAAACGAAACTTATCAGATACTGGCATTGCTTTCCCTCTCAAGCCCCCCTGGTTGATCCGGGAAAGCGGGAAGGGGATCTCCCGCTTGTCGGCTGGCC
>CAYGNV010000168.1:0-5484 GCA_964351355.1 uncultured Smithella sp. | reverse complement strand
GGACGGCGAAGAGCATTACAATCTGATCTCGGCTTTTCATAAAAGCATGCGCGGCAGCGACCCGGACGCAACCCTTTACTGGCTGGGACGCATGCTCGTTGCCGGAGAAGACCCGCTCTATATTTTGCGCCGTATGGTGCGCTTTGCTTCCGAAGATATAGGCCTTGCCGACCCCCATGCCCTCGTGCTGACGATGGCCGCCCAACAGGCCTTTCACTTTATCGGCTTGCCGGAAGGCGAGTTGGCCATCGCGCAGGCGGCCGTCTATCTGGCGACGGCGCAAAAAAGCAATTCCCTCTACACCGGCTATGGTCAGACGAAGGATCTGATTAACAAAACCGGCTATCTGCCTGTCCCGTTGCATATCCGTAACGCACCGACCAAGTTAATGAAAGAGCTGGATTACGGCAAAGATTACAAATATGCGCACGATTATTCCGATGCTTTTACTTCTCAGGAATATTTACCGGAAAAACTTCAGGGGAAAATATTGTATCACCCGACGGACGCCGGTTTTGAAAAGACAATCAAGGAAAGAGTCCATGCCTGGCGGCGGCAAAAAAATGATAAAGAGACAAAATGACAAAAAAATGGGAGGCTTGGTTAGAGCCTCCCGAGGAGAGAAGAGTGAAGGCCTGAATACCTTCTGTGGTTATTTTTGCTGTCGGCTAATCATGCCCGTAATATTTTTAGTCGACACTAACTTTTTTTCACTTCTGGCCTATTAATAAGCAGATAGCGTGCCATCGTTGCCATAAAAAACGTAAGTCACTGATATAATAAAATATTATAAAATAAAGACCTTCCCCCGTTTTGTTCTATAGGGGTCTTCTTTCGGCAATAAATGTCGGGATTATTTTGAATTAATAAAATTAATCGAACAATAACAATTACATAAAAAAATGCCCATCATTGTCCATCTTTCGACAAAAATGTCGATCCTCCCCGTATTTATCGTTGACATTTCCCATGAATAGCTTAAGATGGCCGGCAAAACAAATGATTTTGGGTAAAAACATGGTCTGGATTTCCGTAAAACGAGGATATTATGATTTTTTTTCGAAAAAAAGAAACCATTATCAGGCGCGCCTCCCATACCTATAACGGCAGTTTTCTTCAACCATTGGCCGTGGCCATTGTCTCGGCCGTTCTCGTCGCCCTGATTCTCATCATGGGTTTTCTGGATCTCCGCCGCAGCGAAACCAACCTGGTCGGGTTTATGGAAGATCAGGCGCTTGCGACCATCAGTGTTTTGCAGCGCCTTACGGAAGATAATCTCAAAAGCATTGTGGCAAAGCAGGGAAAAGTCCCGGCACAGACAAAAACAGCCAGTCAGACAGAAGCAGATTATTCCAAAAAACTGGTTCTTGAAGCCATCACAACGCTGGGACAAAAAATTGACGAACAGTGGAAAAAGAAATTAATTAACAATGCCTACCTCCGTAAAGTTGCGACAGATAACAATTTCTGGTATATGGCCGTCCTCAATCGAGACGGCAACGCTATTTATCAAAGCAATCCGCTTAAAACCAATATGCTGGACGAAAACGATCTGAGCACAAACGGACGCAAGGCAACGACTATCGAATTGCTGGAGAAAATCCGCATAAAGCAGGGAATCGGCTTTGTCGCGCTCAAGCGCAAGGACGGAAGCGGAGCCGTTGTGATCAACCTGGATAAAGAGGGACTGAAATACTGGAGCATAAAAGTTGCCGTGGAACGAGGCATCAATAAAATGGGTGAAGGCCACGGTATTGTTTACATGCAAATCTTTAATGATCAGAAGAAACTGCTCGGCGACATAGGAAAATTGCCGGAAGGATTAAGCGATAAAGATATTAACCATCAGGAAATTCTGAAAGGAACAACAAGAATTGTCAGCAGAAAAGTGGACGCGCAAGGCAATAATATTCTCGATATGGCAGCTCCCTTTACGCTGGGCAAAAAAGTTGTCGGCCTTGTCCGCATCGGCCTGGAACGCGGTTCGATGGACAAAATCATAGCCGAAAACCGCAGGAATATTTTTATTTTCATGCTGCTGGTTGTTGTCATCGCCCTCCTATCCATGTGGCTGCTCTATCACGATCAGAACCGTCACCTGGCCGGCATAGTCGAAATAGAACGCCGCCTGGAAAAAGCCGAGCGTCTTTCCTCCTTAGGGCAGCTGGCCGCAGGCGTTGCGCATGAAATCCGCAATCCCTTAAACGCCATCAGCATGGCAACGCAAAGATTGAAAAGAGACTACAACCCCGCTGATGAAGTGAAGGCTCTTGAATTTCAAAATCTTTCCAGTGTAATCCGAGACGAAATCCGGCGCCTCAACGGGATTATTGAAGAGTTTCTTTCCTTTTCCAAAAGCAGGCGGCTGGAGCTGAGCGATTTTTCCGTGACGGAAGTTCTGCAAAAAATCGTCAGCCTGATTTCGGAAGAAGCGTCCACGCGGGGTATTACCCTGGAAACAAAATGGCAACTGAGTCCGGCGGTCATTCCCATGGACATTAATAAGCTTCAGCAGGCATTTTTGAATTTCATTAAAAACGCCATGGAATCCATTGCCGATCAGGGTAAAATCACCATTAAGGTAGAAAAGGAAAGTAAAAAATTTATTCTGGTGAGCATCACCGACACCGGTTGCGGCATGACGGCGGAAGAAATCGAAAAAATTTTTAGCCCGGAATACACCACCAAGGAAAAAGGGCTGGGACTGGGAATTCCCCTGGCGATGGAGATTATCCGCGGCCACGGCGGAGACATCCGCGTCATCAGCCGTCATGGCGAAGGAACCACTTTTGAAATCATTCTGCCGTGCGAAAAAATAAGCGATAAAACCTGACACCAAGGACAAGGACAGATGCGGAAATTAAATATTCTGATTGTGGAAGACGGCCGTTCTCAACGGGAAATGCTGCGTGATTTTCTGATCAAAGAAGGTCACAGTGTCATGGAAGCGGAAAACGGCAAAATCGCGATTAAGACGGTGGCAAGCAACCATTTTGATTTAATTCTGCTGGACTATAAAATGCCAGGCATGGACGGCATGGACGTGCTCAAGGAAGTTAAAAGGATCAATCACGAAATCGATGTCGTCATCATTACCGCCTACGGCACCATTGAGACAGCGGTGGAAGCCATCAAGGTCGGCGCCATCGACTATATTACAAAACCTGTGGAACTGGAAGCACTGTTAATCCTGGTGGACCGGGTGGCGGAGCGTCGGGGGCTCATCCGGGAAAATGAACTCTTGAAACAGGAATTGGGCAAACAAGGTGTTACTGCCGAAAAAATCATTTATAAAAGCGCTCAGATGGTGGAGCTGATCAATATGGCCAGTCGGGTCGCGGCCAGCCGCGCTTCCGTGCTGATCCAGGGCGAAAGCGGCACCGGCAAGGAACTTCTGGCGCGCCTGATTCATCAATTGAGCCCGCGCATTCGCAAACCCATCATCGTCGTAAATTGCGGCGCCCTGCAGGAAAACCTGCTGGAGAGTGAATTGTTCGGTCATGAAAAGGGCGCTTATACCGGCGCGAGCTCCCGCCGCATCGGCCGTTTTGAAGAGGCGGACGGCGGCACGCTGTTTCTTGATGAAATCGGCGAGCTCAGCCCCGGCATTCAGGTTAAATTATTGCGTTTTCTGCAAGAGCGGGAAATTGCACGCCTGGGAAGCAATACCAATATCTCCGTGGATGTTAGGATCATCAGCGCGACCAATCGTGACCTGGATACCCAGGTCAAAGAAGGGGCGTTTCGGGAAGATCTTTTTTACCGGTTGAAAGTGGTGACGATGTCGCTCCCGCCGCTTCGGGAAAGAAAAGAAGACCTGCCCGCGCTGATTGATCATTTCATGGAAAAATTTATCAGAGAAAACGGGAAAAATATCCGGGGCATGACTGCGGAAGCGCGGGATTTGCTCCTGAAATACGACTATCCGGGCAATGTCCGGGAGCTGGTTAATATTATGGAACGGGCCGTCGTCATCGCCAGGGACGACTATATTACCGTAACCGACCTGCCCTTTAAAAATGATTCCTTCACCGGTTTCTCCGATAAAAAATTATCCGGATCGCTTCGCGAATCCCTCGAAGATCTCGAAAAACATCTGATCAGCGAGGCAATGGCCAAGGCGGCGGACAACCAGACCCGGTCTGCGGAAATTCTGGGCATGTCGGAGAGGATGCTGCGCTATAAGCTCAAGAAATACGATTTAAAGAATTAAGGGTTGTCCCCAGAATACCACGATAATGATCCGCTATCCGATGCGGCCGACATGCGTTATTCTCTGGCGTTCAGCAGGCGATAGATCTTCAGCTTCCCCGCCTGCGGTTCGATCTCGAAAGCGCTGATTTCTTCAACGGCCAGGGGCGACTGGGCGGCATGACAGGTCTTTTCGCTGACAAGGATGTTATCCGGCCAGGACTTGCAAAGGGCCTGGAGTTTGAAGACAAAATTCACTGCGTCGCCGATGACCGTATAATCCATCTTCTTTTCGAAGCCGATATTTCCCACGACGACCTCGCCCGTGTGGATGCTGATCCCCATCGTCAGGGCTGTGCCGAACTGCTGCTGAAAGCGCTCGTTCAACTGGCTCATGGCCTGCTGCATCGAAAGCGCAGCCGCCACAGCGTTGTCCGCATCCATCGCGCTCGAGACGGGGGCGCCGAAAAGGGCAAGAAAGCCGTCCCCAAGATATTTGTCCACAATCCCGTGGTGCCGGAAAACGATCTCGCCCATCGTGGCAAAGAAATGGTTCAGCATAGCAACGGACTTCTGTGGTCCGATCCTCTTGGACAGAGGGGAAAAGCCGCGGATGTCGATGTTCAGGAGCGTCAGCGCCCGAAACTCTTCGATGATCGGTCGCTCCGCCTCGCGGCCGAGGAGGATCTTGTCCACGATCTCCTTGGGGACAAACTTCTGGAACATATTGCGGATGCCCCGTTCCGTCTCGGCCATGCTTAGTGTTTCTTTGTAAAGGCGCGCGTTTTCCATGGCGATGCTGACGGAGGTTGCAATGGATTGCAACAGGTGAACGTCATTGTCGTCGAAGGTGCTGTTGATCTTGTTCAAGACCTCGATGACGCCGATCACTTTCCCCTGGGAGACCATGGGGACGCAGAGGGCAGACCGGGTCTGAAAGCCCGTCTGGTTGTCTATCTGCGGGTGAAAGTGCGGATAGAGGCTGACGTCCGGCACCAGGATCGTCTCTCCCCGGGCGGCGGCATAGCCGGCAATGCCCTGACCCAACTTCAGGCGAAACTCCTTCAGCGCGGCAACATCGATGTTGAAGGCCATTTTGAACTGGAGCTCGTTGCCGTCGAGAAGAAGCAGGGAACCTGCTTCCACATTCATGGCGATACGGATCATGTCCATCGTGTATTTCAGGACTTTCTCGATGTCAAAGGTCGAGGCGGACAGCGCGCTGCCAATCTGCCTGAGGGCGTCAAGCTGGTGGTTGCTATTGATGAAGGAGGTGATCATTTTCTCCTTTTC
>CAYGNV010000167.1:0-5494 GCA_964351355.1 uncultured Smithella sp. | reverse complement strand
GAGATCAAGATCGGCGACCGACGGGCATTCTGGGATTAACCCGCGACATCACCGACCGCAAACGGGCAGAGGAAGAACTGAAGGGAAGCGAAAAGAAATATCGTGAGCTGTATGATTTTTTACCAATCCCGGTTTATGAGATGGATTTTGAAGCCAAGATGACTTCCGTTAATCGCGCTATTTATGAAACTTTTCGAGGTACAGAAGAGGATTTCAAGAAAGGTTTTAAAGGATGGCAACTCCTTTCACCTGAAGACGTTGATAAATCGCGTATCAACATTGAACGTCTGCTCAGGGGGGAACAAGTAGACGCTACTGAATATACATTAAAGCGATTAGATGGCTCTGTCTTTCCTGCGCTAATCATTTCAAGTATAATTTACAGTGATGGTAAACCTGTTGGCCTCAGAGGAGCTATCATAGACATCACTGAGCGTAAGCAGGCAGAGGAAAAGCTTCAGGATACCCTCGAAAGTCTCCGGAAATCTTTTGGCGCCATAGTTCAGGTCATGGTATCCGCTGTGGAATCCAGAGACCCCTATACGGCCGGTCATCAGGTCCGGTCTGCAAACCTTGCCTGTGCCATCGCCACGGAGATGGGATTATCTCAGGATAAAATCGAGGGACTCCGGATGGCCGGTTCCATCCATGACATCGGGAAATTATCCATACCCTCAGAGATATTGATCAAACCTACCAAGCTGACGAACATTGAGTTTTCAATGATCAAAGAGCACTCCCGGAAGGGGTATGAGATGCTGAAGGATGTGGAATCGCCCTGGTCCCTGGCACAAATTGTTTATCAGCACCATGAACGGATGGACGGTTCCGGCTATCCCAGAAATCTGAAAGGGGATGAGATTCTCTTGGAGGCCCGTATCATGGCTGTGGCCGACGTGGTAGAAGCCATGGCCTCACACCGTCCCTATCGTCCCGGCCTGGGCATTGATGCAGCTCTGAATGAGATCGAAAAGAACAAGGGTATCTTTTACGACGAAGCTGTCGCAGATGCCTGCCTGAAATTATTCCGGGAAAAAGGGTTGAAACTGGAAGGAACCTGATTTCATAGGGCAATCCTTACCTCAATCCGATACCGTGCGTCGTGGATATAGGTAGGTGAACTCGTTGAATGCGAAGAGACACATTATCTGGTTTTTCCTCAGCACTCGTTTTCCATCTCCATCATCTTGGCGATTCTTCGTTCATGGCGGCCGCCGGCGAATGTTGTGTTTAGAAATTTCTCGATCATATCGCATACCGGCCAACTGTATTTTATCCTGCCGCCGAAGGCGATGAAATTGGCGTTGTTGTGGGCTTTAGCCATTTCGGCGCTGAACAGGTCGAATAGAAGAGCGCAGCGGATGCCGCTAATCTTGTTGGCGGCAATCGAAACGCCGATGCCTGTGCCGCAAAGCAGGATGCCGCAATCATAGCCGCCTTTTTTGAATTCATTACAGGCGATAAGCGCCATGTCCGGGTAATCGACGGCGGCACTGCCATGGGTTCCCAGGTCTGTAACCTCAAAATTCTTATTTTTTAAAAAGGCAACGATTTGGGTTTTCAGTTCAATCGCTCCATGATCGGAGGCTATGACGATTCTTTTCATTTTAATTCTCCGGGCGTTGAAGTGCAATGCCGTTTATTGCTTCAGAAATAGCTTGCCGGAAATCTCCCCCTGATGTCAACAAAAAAACTTTACACAAAAAAACTTTACATAAGCGGCATATTTGCGTAAAAAACATCTATGCGGGACTTGTTAAATCAATACTTCAATCATCTCCTGATCGAAAAAGGAGCGGCTGGCAATACGCTGGAGGCTTATGGGCGCGATCTGAAGCGCTATGTTTCCTTTCTGGAGCAGAAGGGATTAACGGATGTGCGACGTGCCAACTCTCAGACGGTGATCGATTTTCTTGTGCAGATCAAGGATGAAGGATTATCGGCCAATTCGATGAACCGATTGCTTGCGGCTTTGAGGGGTTTCTATAAATTTTTATTGCAGGAGAAAGTGCTGGACGAATCGCCGCTGGCCCATATCGAATTGGCCAAAGTCTGGATGCGCCTCCCCGATACGGTGAGCAAGGAAGAAATGAACTTAATTTTGTCCCAGCCGGGTGATCAAACGCCGTTCGCGTTACGCGACAGCGCGATGCTGGAGCTCCTCTATGCCACGGGGCTGCGCGTTTCGGAATTAATTTCTCTGACGATGAACAGCATCAATTGGCAGGTCGGTTTTTTGATCGTCATGGGGAAGGGCAGCAAGGAACGGGTTGTGCCCATCGGCAAAGCGGCTTATGACTGTGTACGGCGTTATGTGGATGAGGCCAGGCCCAGATTATTGAAATCAAAAACGACGGATGCTTTATTTCTGAACCGATTCGGCGGGGCGTTTACCCGGCAGGGGCTCTGGAAAATTATTATTCATTATGCCCAAAAAGCGGGCTTGCAAAAAAATGTGCATCCGCATACATTCCGGCATTCCTTCGCGTCTCATCTGTTGGATGGAGGGGCGGATTTGCGCGCGGTGCAGGTGATGCTGGGGCACGCGGATATTTCGACAACACAAATTTATACCCATGTCACCAAAGACCGGTTAAAGGAGATTCATCGGAAATATCATCCAAGGGGTTGAAAGTATGTTGAAATTTCTAAGGGATAAAAATAGATTAAACAGGAAAGCCATTGTGGGAGTTGTGATCTTTGCAATGGTTATGCTCTTTCTTGCGTCTTTCATGTTGATCAGTCCCCGATTTTTCCCGACAGGCTTTTCTTACGTACTCAGAGCAAAAAATACTTTTTCCTATTATGTATTGCGAGACAAACCGCTTTTTTATTATCTGCAGGTGGAAAAAAACGGCAAAGATATTCGTGTGGGCGCCGGTGACACATTAGAGATTAATTATCGTGATGAATTTGTCATTAAATCCGTGGTCAGTGATGATTTAAGCGGAAAATATACAACGGCAACGGTTGACGGGACAGGCAGGGAAGGGAATCATATCGGCGTGCTGCTGCGCGGCCTTGATTTGGTCAATAAGATCATGCAAAGCAACGCTAAAGGTGCGAAAGCGGTCAATGTTTATAAAATCGCCGTTTATCATCAAAAGGAAAAAATAGCCGTTGTGCCGATGCTGGTTGTCATTATGCCTCAGGACTGGCTGAGGTATGCAAAAGATTCCAGCAACGTCGGCGCGCAGATTGAATACTTGAAGCAGGCTATCTCCCAAAACAGCGAAGATGTCGGCGTACGCAAGATCCTTGCAGGCATCTATATCAAGCAAAACCGGATGGATGAAGCCGCTTCGCTTTATGCGGATATTTTACGCATTAAACCTGATGATAGCGTGGCCATGAAAGAGTTGGCGCGCTGTTATATTAAAAGGAGTCGGGATGGTCAGGCTATCGAAATTTTATCTCGCCTTGTAAAAATACAAACACAGGATGCCGAAGTTTTCGCCATGCTGGGTCTGGCATACGGCCATAAAAAATTATGGGATAAAGCGGTTGAGTTTTACAGCCAGTCGATTAAAATCGAACCGGATAATCATGCGGTGAGGTTGCTGCTGGCGGAGGCTTATCAGAAGGCGGATAAAACAAACGCGGCTGTGGAACAATATCAATATATCGCCGGACATTCACAGAATGCCGTCCCAGCCTGGCGCGCATTGGGAGATATTTACCTTAGAAAAAAGATGTACGACCAGGCAATCAATAGTTATTCGCAAGTCATCAAAAGCAAGCCTGAAGATGCCGCGGCTTATGCCAATCTGGCCATGGCCTATGCCGGGCAAGGTAAAGCAAGAGAGGAAATGGATAATTTACAGAAAGCCGTAGCCTTGCTGCCTGGTGATCCGGTTATCCGCTTTAATCTGGCGGCTGCCTATGAAAGAAGAAAAAAGACGGATGAGGCCGTCAAGGAATACTTGTCTGTCTTAAAAATAAATCCGGACGACACCGATGCCCTGGAGCGTCTGGCGGATCTGGCCTTCAAAAATAAAAAATATGATCAGGCTGTTCTGTATTACGAAAAATTAGCAAAGAAATATCCGAAGGAATCAATCATATTTACCAACCTGGGATTTGCCTATGGCGAAATGAAACAGTACACCCCGTCGGCTGAGAATTATGAAAAAGCGATCAGCTTGGGCGTGAAAACTCAAACAATATATCATAATCTGGCTTTTACATACACCAAGTTGGGCAGGGAAAAAGAAGCGGTTATCTATTACGAAAAAATATTGCCTCAGACCAAACAAACTTTAGGGGTAATTGCCAACTATTACCTTAAAAATAAGAACTTTGCGCAGGCGATTAAGTATTATCAGGCAATCGTTAAGCTTGAACCCCAAAAATCTTCATCTTATTTCAGCCTGGGATATGCCTATGCCGCGAGTAAGAATTGGGATAAGGCTATTGAGAATTATTTAGCAGCCCTGAAATACGACCGAGAAGATGATGAAATATACGCGAATCTGGGCGATGCCTACGAGAAGAAAGGGCTTTACCCCGAAGCGTTAAAAGCTTATATACAAGCCTATGAGATTAATCCTGAAACAAAAGTAGGTGGAAGAATTCCAAGGATGCGCATTCAGCTTTTACTGGAAAAAAAATAAAAAAACAAGGGTACATCATGAAGCAGGTGGAACTAAATAATTTTACAATTGGCGATCAGACCGGATTTGTTTTCATTGCGGGTCCCTGTGTTCTGGAAAATGAAACGGCGGCCATGGAAATTGCCTCCTGTCTGAAGCAACTGACGTCCAAGTTGCAGATTCCTTTCATCTTTAAAGCCTCATACGACAAAGCCAACCGGACATCGATCAAGGCTTACCGCGGGCCGGGTATGCACGATGGCTTGAAAATATTAAAAAACATTAAAGAAAAAATCGGTGTGCCGATTCTCTCCGATGTGCACCGCTTTGAAGAAATTGAAGCGGCGGCCGGTGTTCTGGATATTATGCAGGTGCCGGCTTTTCTTTGTCGTCAGACGGATTTTATTGTCGAGATTGCCCAAAAAGCGAAGATTATCAATGTCAAGAAAGGCCAGTTTCTGGCGCCCTGGGATATCGCCAATGTCATTGAAAAAATCAAAGCGGCCGGGAATGAGAATATTCTGATTACCGAACGCGGTGCGTCCTTCGGCTATAATAATCTTGTCTTTGATGTGCGCGCTCTGCCGCTTATGCGGGCGATGGGTTATCCGGTGATTTTTGACGCCACGCATTCGGTGCAGTTGCCGGGCGGGGCGGGAACGGCCTCAAGCGGTCAGCGGGACATGGTGCCCTATCTGGCGCGGGCGGCTGTGGCCGCAGGCGTGGATGGTATCTTTATGGAAGTCCATCCCGATCCGGAAAAAGCACTTTGCGACGGAGCTAATTCGCTTTATCTGAATTCGCTTGAAGAATTACTGACGGCGTTGAAAAAGATCGATGAAATAACAAAAGGCTATGGGTGATAGGCGATAGGCGATAGGCGATAGGCGATAGGCGATAGG
>CAYGNV010000166.1:0-5519 GCA_964351355.1 uncultured Smithella sp. | reverse complement strand
TGGAGATTGTTCAATTTCTTCTGACCAAAGATGCGGATGTGAACATGCGCGGCTTTGCATCGGGAACCGCTTTGATGCTTGCCGCAGACGGTGATATTGCCCTGGTGAAATTTCTGGTGGAAAAAGGCGCGGATGTTAACCTGAAGGATGATGAAGGAGAGACGGCTTTGATGAAAGCGGTCAAGTCATTTAAAGAATCGAATATTGCATCGATAAAGTATCTGATCGGCCGCGGCGCAGATGTCAATCGAGCAAACCATAAAGGCGAGACGGCGCTGATTCTGGCCGTGAAAAGAGGCAACGCCGCTATGGTCAGCCTGCTGGTTGAAAAAGGAAGCGCATTATCCCCGAAAGACAAAGACGGCAAATCGGCCTGGTCTTACGCGGCGGAAGGATCAAACCCTGCTTTGGTTGGCCTTCTGGAAAAAGCCGGCGCGGGCCGCGACTATCTGGGCATGGAATGGAAAGGAAACATTTCCGGCCAGAAAGACGCGTTCATCAAGGTTGTGGATACTAAGGCGGAATGGTCCGAGCTGTGGCGGCGCGCCCTGGAAAAGCCGGCGCCAGAGATGGATTTTGAAAAATTTGTGGTGGCGTGTGTCTTTCTCGGGAAGGACGCCGGCTGGCTTTATTCCATCGGGTTTGGCACGCCTGTGATGCGCGATCATCAGATGGTCATTGAATACGCGCTCTTTGAGGTGATGTTGCGCCTCTCCGGTCCCTTTAAAGCGAGCGGGCAGTACCATATGAAAGTATTTGAAAAGGCAAAGGACGTCAAAATGATTCTGGAAGAAGCGGGTCCCTTATCCCGAAGGAAAAGATAACTCTATGCCGGAAATAGCCTATACGCCCTTTGGAAGAAATGTTCTTGTTGCAGGACTGATTGTCCACGTTGCAGCCATTCTTGTGGGGATGATGTCCGCAGCGGGCGCCGATATGTTCTTCAAAGTGGTCTATCCGTTTTCTTGTCTGGCTTTGATTGCTGGTGCGTACGTGGAATTGCGGCATCGGGGCGGCCGTCCGCTGAATGCCTGGCGATTTTACCTGATCGCGATGGCTGCTGTTTTTCCCGTACTGGGCCCGCTGATTGTCCTTTGTATGATTTACAGTTTTCCCCAGGGCGAGACCGAAGCGCAAGGGAATCTATCCGGTCTGTTTCCCGCCATGCTGAAACTCAGAGCAAACGTGCTGATGGTTTTTGTGTTGCTGATCCTTCTTTTTCTCTTATTTGCCGTTATTTCCAGCAAGAATGATCCCTACTTCAAGCGACGGACCCAATCACAGCAATCCGCTTTAAACATGGGGCAATATGAACCGGCGATGCGGATTTTTATGGTGATAAAAGGTGAAGCATCGTGCTGAAAAAATATCAGACTGAACGGACGGATTTACTGATTAACACCGATTGGGGCATCCCACGCGACAGCGAGGCGGGACGCTCCCTGGAGAAATTGTCATTCCGAACGGATGTGAGGAATCTAAATGCGCTGAATGTACTAAAAACAAGATTTCCCGCTTTGCTTCGAAATGACACGAAAATGAATGACGGCACAGATTCAGCCGGGGAGAAGGCAAGAAACCTGCTCATTTTTCATGACCGCTTGGTAACCCCGGAAGAAAAAAAGCAGCTCAAGGACGAACGAAATGCTTACGTCTCGATCCGCGTCATCGGCTATCTCGTGCTTTTCATTTCTGTTCCTGTTTTTCTCAATATCCGATTAATTGCAGAAGGCGGCATCAACGCTGTTGCCCTTGCCGTCATTTATGCGTTTGCCGCGGCCCTGACCGGCTCCGGATTAATCCGATATGCGCAATATGCCCGCTACCCGGCCATTATGATCTTTCTTTCCTTTTTTATCTTACCGTTTATGCCGCTTTTTGCAGACGAAAAAGGCGCGCCGCTTTTGTTTATCCTGGGGGCGATGGGTCTTTATTATCTTCTGCGCAGGACGGCCCGGAAAATTCTCTGGCCCCGGACCCAGGCAAAACCCGCAAGCAAAAAAAATCGGCCATTCGTCCGGGGAATCATCATCGCAATGGCGCTGTTTATCGGGTTTTTGATTGGTTACTTTTTCTTTGATCTGAATCAGGCCCGGCATCTGGCAGCCGATGCCTGCCGTCAGGCGACATCGGGTATGCCTCTGGAAGAGTTTTTGTCAACCTTTTCTGAAGAGGAATACAAAATCATCCGGACCTCTGAAAATGTTCTGATTGTGCCGAAACGAGGCATGGGGCGGAATCACTGCACGGTCCTGCATGACGGACGAACCATCAGCGACGCCAAAACAGGCATTACGGATTAGTGGAATATGCAGGTGCAGGATTATTGATGACGGAAAAAATAAGTGGAGGAAACATGTTCAGCTTTAAGAGGTTAGTATGTTTTTTAGCAGTCATTCTTGGAATGATGACGATGCTGTCTATCCCTGCGGTTTCCGCTGCGGAGAACCCGGAATTTTTCGTTCAATTGGGGCACTCCGCAACCGTTCACTCCACAGCCTTTTCACCCGATGGAAAATATGCCGCATCGGGCGGCATGGACAATAATGTAAAGCTCTGGAGCGTGGAAACAGGCCGTGAAATGAGAACCCTCCAGGGTCATACCAGCTATATCACCTTCGTCACTTTTTCTCCCGATGGCCGCTACATTGTTTCGGCCAGCCATGACATGACCATTAGGCTTTGGGAAGTTCCAGGCGGAAGGGAAGTCCGGCGGATCAACGATGTACTGGTTGTTACGGATATCGCCTTCAGTCCGGAAGGTGATTTGCTGTTTGGCAACACACTGGGAACCATCACACTCTGGAATATGCAGACCGGCGTTGCCAGAAAATTAGAGGCGGCTTACGGCAAAGGAGAAATTCAAGCGGTCACCTTCATTGAGCGGGGAAAATATATCCTCGTGGCCCGGAAGACGGGCTTTACGGTGGTGGATGTGCAGACGGATAAAATAGTTCGCACCTTCGGGATCAATACCGCGTCGTCTTCAGAGGTTTCCATCGCTTTTTCCAAAGATGGGCGCTACGCCCTCGTGGGGAAATACAACCAGATGATTTTGTGGGACATCCCATCAGGCAGCGAAGTTCGAACGTTTCCCGGAAAAGCGGGCAAAGTCAATGGCGTTGCTTTCTCACCTGACGGTCGTTATGTGCTGGCGGGCGATGAGGGCTATATGCTGAAATTGTGTGACACGAAAACGGGCAGGGAAGTCCGTTCGATCTATCATTACCGGCGCTATACTTACGGCGCCCGGTATGGTGTTACCAGTGTTGCCTTCTCGCCTGACGGGAAAAGCGCTCTGGCCGGTTATAAAAACGGCGCAATAAAATTGTGGGATATTTCCCGGGAAGACGCAGTGATTGGCGGTGTGGGCCAGAACTCGGCTGCGGCAAAGGCCGGTCTTGCAGAAGGCGATATCATCCTCGCCATTGACGGCAAAAAGATGGTCTCGTGGCCCCAATTCAAAGAGGTGATTGCGGCGAATCCGGGGAAAGAACTGACGATTGCCCTGCTGAGGAACAATCAGGAGCTTTCCGTGAAGATGATCCCGACTGCAACAAAGACCAAAGACGCCCAGGGAAAAGAGATCTCGGTGGGCGTGGCAGGCGTCATTCAGGGGGGTGTCTGTCTTCGCACGCTTGCGGGCAACAAACAGAGCGTATCCACTGCTGCCCCTTCACCGGATGGTCGCCATATAGCGGCTGCGCATGATAACGGATCGATTTCCCTGTGGGATATGCAGGGGCGTGAACTGCGCAGTTTCAAGCCTTATAAACACGATACCTCCGTTGTTTTTTCCCCGAAAGAGCAAATTTTTCTGTCCACCGGTGACAACAATGTGACGGTTTGGGATACGGCAAAGACAGCGCCGGTCATGTCCTTCAAGAATGACAGTGTCTCCTCTGTCGGAAGGGCGCTTGCGTATTCTCCAGATGGCAAATATGCTGTGGCCGGCGGCAGAGATGTGGTTACACTCTACGATATGGAAGCGCTGCGGGAAATCCGGACGATGCCTCTGAAAACCTTCGTGAAGGCTGTGGCGATTTCACCTGCGGCCCGTTACCTGGCAGCCGGGGGATCGATGGATGTGAAATTATGGGATGCTGAAACAGGGGCTGACCTCAGAACAATGCGTCATGGATCGTTTGTCTATTCCCTCGATTTCACGCCGGACGGCAAGCATCTTTTATCCGGCGCTCAGATCTATTCCGATCAAAACACCCTCAAACTATGGGAGACGGCAACCGGTCGGGAGATGCGGAACTTCGGCCAATATAAAAAATCCGTGTATGCCGCCAAATTTTCTCCCGACGGCAAGATGCTGTTGACGGGAGGCGATGAACTCATTCTCTGGAATGTCGCCGGGGGAAGGGCGCTGAAAACCTTTTCCGGTCATCATAATACGATCTGGTCTGTGGCTTTTCTTCCTGACGGAAAATCGATTCTTTCGGCAGGCGATGACGGCACCGTCCGGATCTGGAGTCTTGATACGGGTAAGGAAACAGCCCAGTTTGTCAGTTTTGCCGACGGCGAGTGGATTGTTGTGACCCCGGGAGGCTATTACAATGCGTCGCTAAACGGCGACAAGTATCTGAACATCCGGGTCGGCAACAACGTCTATGGGATCGAGAATTACCGGGAGGCGTTTTTCCGACCGGATCTTGTGAAGGTTGCGCTTTCCGGCGGTTCCCTTCAGGACTTCCGGAACATCGCCGATGTGAAGCAACCGCCCACGGTCAATATTGTGGATACGCCCAGGAACGTCAGCAGGGATGAAGTGACAGTGATCTTACGTCTGAAGGATAACGGCGGGGGCATCGGGGATATCCGCCTTTACTTAAACGGCACGGCGGTGATTATGGACGCCGGCCGGGCCGTCAAGATTGTTTCCCCAGACGACAAAACGATCCTGAAAAACTACACCCTCAAACTGGTGAAGGGCAGCAATGTAATCCGTGCTGTTGCCTTTAACAGTGAAAATACCATGCAAAGCAATGACGCCGTCCACGAAATGACGGCATCGTTTGCATCGGCTGCCAAACCGTCGATGCACGCTCTGATCATTGGCGTCAATGAATTTAAGAACCCCAAGTTGAAATTAAATTATCCCGTGGCCGACGCCGATCTGTTTGCCAATACCCTCAAGGCGGTTTCCGAAGGGCTCTTTGACAAGGTGACCATCAAAAAGCTGACGAAGCCGGAAGAAACCACAAGCGAGGCGATTATCCGGGAAATTAAATCCTTTCAGTCTTTGCGGCCGGATGATCTGTTTGTTTTTTACATCGCCAGCCACGGCACTGTGGATGAGGGAGAGTATTTTCTGATTACCTCCAATGTGGGATCGCTCCGGACGGAGAAGCTCAAGACCGACGCCATATCGCAACATATGCTCAAGGAGGCGATTGCGAATATTCCGGCCACCAAGAAACTGATTATCATCGATACCTGCAACGCAGGCGCTTTGGGCGAGGCGATTCAGGTGGCGATGCTGACACGCGGCATGAGCGAGGACACGGCAT
>CAYGNV010000165.1:0-5524 GCA_964351355.1 uncultured Smithella sp. | reverse complement strand
CAGCAATATGCGCGACTCCCGGCCAGCCGACCAGACCGCAGGTAAAGAGGTTGTCTTTATAGACATTGTCAATGCTATCCCTTTGATAGATGCTGTAATCATCATAATTAAATTAATTCGATAAGATTTTATAATGATTTTATATTGTTCTTGAAGTATGGTGTGCCTTTCGCGTGAAACGCAGCATGGTTCGCACCTGTTCCAGAGCATACTGATTTGCCGGCACAATATCGTCGAATATGCGACGGATTCGAAACATTTAGTTCTCCTGTAATGCTTTTTTAGATCAACAATCCTGAGACGCGGTAAGAGCGAGTCTAAACCCTGCCCGGTTCTCGATAAAGACCGGTCCGGATGGCGTTTTTCCCGACTTGTTTTGCCGCATACATTAAAGCGTCTGCGGCCTCAATCATGTGATTTACAGTCGGTTTTGTATCGATAATAGTCAAAACGCCAATGCTGAACGTTACCGGCCAGTTTCGTTTGCGGACTTCCTCCGTAAGCGAACTTTTAATTTGACTGATGGCTGTTAGGGCGCTTGTCTGCCCAGTTTCAGGCAGCAAGACGGCAAACTCGTCGCCGCCCAGGCGGGCAACGATATCCGATGTCCTTAAGCGTTTCATGATTTCAGAAACGATTGCACGAAGCAACACGTCGCCTTCGCTGTGTCCGAGAGTGTCATTGACGGTCTTGAAATTATCAACATCGATATACGCCATCGTCAAGGGTCGTTTATACCGGATGGTCCGGTTGATTTCAGCCTGTGCGATTTCACGGAACGCCAGGCCGTTGAAAGCTCCGGTCAAAGGATCAATGCGCGCTAATTTTCTCTCTCGCTCTCTGGCGGCCAGTAAATTGGCTCTCAATGTCGCGGCCAAAAGGAAAATAGCCATATGCGATGTAAATTCCCAGAAATAATACAGCGGATTGTCATACCGATACTGAAGGGTATAGCTGGCTGCAATGGCAATAGTTGCCGAGGCAATTGCGATAAACATGCCGGATAACTTGCTGATGGAAGCTGCCAGTAAAACGGGGATGAGGTAGACGATTGTAAATTTTATTTTCTCGCCGGTCCAATATTCAAGGGCCGTAATCATAGCAATCATCAGGAGCGTCAGCAATAAAAGCAAACGTTTTTTTAAGGTTGTCATATTTAGAAACAAGCCCGTCATGTATTTTTGACCTCCCTGCGATCATCAGTTTCTATTATAGGGGATACTTCACTGCTGTCCAAATTACCCCGTTTGAAAAAAAATATCATTGAATATATTGCTTATTTGGACTGATTTTGCTCGTTTCTTAAAACAGGTTTCCGGTTTTTTTATCATGTGCTGTTCGGTGAATTCTGGAAATTCTGGAATTCTGGGGGACAGGATACTTAATTATTGTCATTTTGATTTCGCCCACAAGATTCATCTTAAATGTGTTGTTGATAATGCTCTGAATTCGGGAAAAACAATAAGCCCAAAGGGCAGGTGATGTCAATTAATTATTAACTGATTCCAAGCTGCCGGCGGGCGCTAATATTTACACATCAATTATTTTGCGGCCTCATTTTGAACCGGCGCGCGCGTCGGTAGGAAAGGCAACGGCCTTCTCCTGAACGGTTGTGTCCACATTCACTCTTTCCACCTGCTTCTCGGTCAGCAGCTTTTCTTCTTTCGCCGTATGGATGGTCGCCGACAGTAACTCCTCAAGTTTATCCGGCCCCAAGCGCTTCCGCCATCTGGTCAGTGATGACGGGTCAATCGGCAGTTCATGCTGGAATTGCTTAAATCCGCAAAAATACTGCCAGCAGGGATTCTCCAACAAGCGGGCGACTGCTGACTCGTCACTCTCATTGTAAGCATGTTTCAGATAATGCAACCCGACAACCAAACGGGTGGGCAGTCCTGGCCTTCCTTGATTCTGAACAAACAGTGCGCCAAAAGATTTATCAAATCTTTCCCAATCTATCTTGTTGGCCAGCGCATACAACGGATGTTTCCTGTTTAGTATTTGTTCCAAACTGGATCGGAATAAATCCCCGTGTGATTCCTCAAAGCTCATATCTTTTGGTCGCATAATATTTGCCGGTTTTTAGCTCCCTTTCCAATATTTCGGCAATTATAACACACAAAAATACGTTAATCAAGTAATAATATCAATATGTTGAGATTATTTCAGGGACGACTAATTAACTAATTCCGTTAAAACATTTGGCAGCTGCAGGTTCACGGTTGACGAAAATAAATAGAACCGGCCCCGTTTTTTCCATTTTTTCACCCTTTTTTGTCGCAGGCCCTGGCTGGACTAAGGTGGTGTCCTGAGCGCTGGACGCATAACCTGCTTACGCAGACTGGAGCGATTTCAAAGACATCATCTCGTTGCTGACCCCTCGGTCGTGCCGAGGATTCTGTTGATGTCGCGCAGGAGCCTGGTGATTTCATGCTGCTGGCGCAGATAGTAGCGGGCCCGGCTGCCGGTTCTTTTTTCTACGCGGACGGTGAAAAGGTTTTCATGATCCAGTCGAAAGACATCTTCATCCGTTTCATCATCCCCGATGAAAAAGCCTTTCGGACAGCCCGCCTGATGCATGAGGTGCATGAGGGCAACGCCCTTGTCCGGTGCGCCATCGGGAATCAGGCTTTCGATGCATTTGCCGCCGACGCGCCTGGGGTGAGGTACCAACCGATTGACGGCGCGAAGGATCAGAGCATGGGCAACTTCCCTGTGGCTGGCATGGCGATAGTGAATGGACAAGGTTGCGCCCTTATTTTCGATCACGATACCATCGCGATCATCGATGGGAAGCAGGACATCCAGTTGATGTTGCCATTCTTTTGTTGTGCGGACAAATTCGTCCTCTCGGGTTTCCCATCCCGGAAGTCCCTCTGCGCCATGGTTTCCGATCAGGTAGCGAGGAGTAATACCCAGGTGCAACAGGGCATCGGCGCGGAAACGGCCGGTAATAACCGCAACTGTTGCCCGCGTATTGAGGATGGCAAATTCTGCCAGAATCGCATCGGGAATCCCGATGGCGCCGGTATTAGAAACGATAGGTGCCAGAGTGCCGTCGAGATCAAAGGCAAACAGGGTTGTCCGGTTAATGAAACGCTTCAGGTCAGCTAGCGCGGTGTCGTCAAAGAGATAAGTCAAGTGTTCATTCCTGCTCATGTCTGACTGCCGATCCGGGCGGCCAGTTTTTCACGCTGCCGGATTCGTGCGGCATCCAGAAGCATTCGCCCTGCCCATCGATAGACATTGAAATCGCGCACCATGGAGCGCATGCTCCGCATCCGTTCCTGTTGTTCGTACTCGGGCATGGTGAGGGCTTGATAAAGCGCATCGGCCGTCTGTTCAATATGATAAGGGTTAACGATCATGGCCTCGTATAACTCATGCGCCGCGCCGGTAAACTGGCTGAGAACCAAAACGCCCCGTTCATCGTCACGGGAAGCCACAAACTCTTTGGCCACCAGGTTCATGCCGTCGTGCAGGCTCGTGACCATGCAGACATCGGCGGCGCGGTAGTATTTATTGACGTCTTCGGGTTCATGGTGTGCAACTCTCAGATACACAGGTTGATAGGCGCCGGATGAAAACCGCTGGTTGATGTGCGTGGCCAGTGCGCGAACCCTGGCTTCGAAGGCCTGGTATTCTTCCAGCGCCGAACGTGACGGGGCGGCAATCTGGATAAAGGAAAATCGCCCGACCATTTCGGGGTGAGTCTCCAGAAGACTTTCGACGGCCCGGAGACGTTCCAGAATTCCCTTGGTATAGTCCAGTCGATCAACACCCAACCCGACCATGCAATTGGCGTCGATTTTGAGGAGCCGCCGGATGTCGGCGTGGCACTGGGCGACCGGTGGTTGACTGTCCTGCCAGGGCGGCGGCCACTGAATGGAGATCGGATAGGCTTCCACCAGGGTCAGATTGCCGCCGTAAGAGATGGTTGATGAGGCGTGTTCGATCCGGGTTTCCAGATAACGATCCACGGTTTCCAGAAAGTTCTTACAGTGAAAAGGCGTATGGAAACCGAGAATGGTGCTGCCCAGCATGCCTCGGAGAAGTTCTTCCCGCCAGGGGCAAATGCCGAAGGACTCGGGATTCGGCCAGGGGATGTGCCAGAAAGTGATGATGGTTGCCTTGGGCAAGGCCTTACGGAGCATACCCGGCAGAAGGGCAAAGTGGTAGTCCTGGACGAGGACAACAGGATCTTCACGATCGGCTTCCTTGATGATGGCATCGGCGAAGCGCTGGTTGATGGTCACGTAATGTTTCCAGTCGCTGGTCCGGAAGATAGGACGGACATGGGCGTTATGACACAGCGGCCATAACCCTTCGTTGGAAAACCCGTAATAATAACCTTTCTCCTCTTCCCGGGTCAGCCAGATGCGCCGAAGGGTGTAGTCCGGATGTTCCGGCGGCACACGAACGTGATCCTTTTTGTCCACGACTTCACAATCAGCCGTCCCGCCGCCATGGGCGATCCATGTGCCGGAACAGGCCCGCATGACCGGCTCCACCGCCGTCACAAGTCCGCTGGCCGGGCGCTGAATCTCGGTGCCGTTTTCTCCTTTCATGTGAATGTACGGTTCACGATTGGAGACGACAAGAACCTGGTCGCCCGTCAATTGTTTGAAAAGCAAGTTACGGAGGGCATCCGGATTCCAGGAAAGGGTGACGTCGTCGGCAAGGCGTCTTTCTGCATCCATCGTGCGCAGGAGGGCTCGCAGATCGCCCATGAGCGGCTGCAGCTCGGAGTTGGAAGATGAAGACTGGGCAAAAGGTTTCGCCAGAATGTCCCCGCGCAACAGGGCGCGTACGCCGTTCATCCAGCCGCGCCAGCTGAGGTGTGCGACCAGGACGGTGATCAGCGATGTGATCAGGCCCAGAACGGAAAATAGAATCAGAATATACTTGCGCGTATCGGCGCTGCGGCGCTCTACGAAGCTCATGTCGTGAACCAGCACAAGAGAGCCTGCCGGCGCATCTTCAGTGAGAATGGGGTTGATGGCGACATGAACCAGACCCTGAGGCAACTGGAGAAGGGCAGGCGATTCGCGGACGGATGAACTGGGCAGGGCACATCCAAGGTCGCGGGGGAATGTCTGTGTATGGTAGAGTAATTTGCCTTGCCCGTCACAGTAACCCAGGGCAAAGAGGCGCTCGTCCTGCGTGGCCCGTGTGAGCAGGGAATGGATCTTCGATTTATTGCCCTGCTCCAGAAGCCCACCTAAGGGTTCCTGGAGGGCATTGGTAATCAGCTTGGAGCGGATATCCAGGTCGCGGACAGACCACCGCAGCGTCAGGTTATCCACCAATGGCACCACCAGGAAGGCCAAGAGCGTCATTAGCACAATCAAAGGAATAACAAAGCGCAACGTCAGCCGCAAAGAGCGGGAAGACCTTATTTTTTGAAAACTCATAAATACCTCACCCCTCTAAAACGCGCTATCCCAGCGGCGGCTGAGCCGGATGGCGGAATTGATCAGCCCCACCATGCTGTAGGTCTGAACAAAATTCCCCCATGGGTTAC
>CAYGNV010000164.1:0-5592 GCA_964351355.1 uncultured Smithella sp. | reverse complement strand
AGCGCGTTTAAAACGGCATACAGGATCTGCAATCCCAGATGCGACATGCCTACTTCATAGGTGTCGGGAAAGGCCAGCAAAAAACGCACATGGGGATTTGCCTTATGAATGGAGTTAACTTCCGCGCCGATGTAGCGGCTGGGCTTTTCGGCGACGGCCAATAGCTCATCGAGAATGTCTTGGGTCATTATTCACTTTCCGTTTTGGGTTTGTGCAGCCCCGGTTATTCTGCTCGTTCCGGATAGGGATAAGCCTGATACTTGAAAGGGTTGAGTCTGATGTCCTTCAGTTGCGACAATACCATTTTTTTTGCGAAATTTGGTGAGGAAAGATACCTCATGGAGTTATTCTTAAAAGTGTTCAAGAGCGCGGCGTGGACAGACACTTCATCCTTGTCGTAAACAAAAGATCGCTCCATTTTGTGTTCGTAAGTCAACTCATTGCCCAAAGCATTTTTTACTGTAAAATAATCGTCAGGCGAGGCGAAAAAAGATTCCATCACCTCGACTTTTACCTGAAAAGTCAATTCGACTTTTGTCGTGTTTGCGGCGACGCGCCGGGATGAATCCATAACCGTTAGTTTCAGGCCGTTAGTGAGATTGATTGCTTCGATTAATTCCATCAGTAGTCTGTTTCCTGCTTTTATATTTTGTTAAGGCGTGCTTAACATTTTTACTCTTGACCTGCAATGCTAATCCTTCTATAAAGCTGCCCATGTCTGCGCCTTCGGAAATAATGGTTTTGTGTCAACCGGATACCGGTAAGTCCTGCGGCGCCTGCTGCGGTCTTTACAATTACGTGGACAGTTCGCGGGAGGCGTTGACCCACCGGCTTAGCGCCCGCACAAAGCGCTTTCGCGAACTGGTGAAATCGCCGGACGATATCCGACGCTACGCGGAAGCAACCTTTGCCGTTGAAGATTTCAGGAAAAGATACGAGGTGATTTACTGCTGCGAGTATCTCGGCTTTCTGGATTGCGGCGAAAAAAAAGTCGGGTGCCTGGTGCATCCGCTGCAGAACGACGGCATCGATATGCGGACGGTATCATTTTACGGGCAGGAGGTCTGCGCCGGGCATCTGTGTCCCAGCCATCATTTTATTCCCCGTTCCCAGCAGCTCATCTTGTTAAAAATTATCGACGACTGGTATCTTTACGGATTGTGCCTGACAGACATCGATCTGGTTGTTACATATTTTCGTCTGATTGCCGACCGGATCGGACAAGAGCTCCAGCCGGACGTGTTTGATGAGCCCGCGCTGAAAGATGTGGCGCTGGAATACTTCCACTGGAAGACGACTTGGCCTTTCCGTGCGCCTACGGCCAACCGGCTGGGCAAATATTATTTTGACGGATCGCAGTA
This sequence comes from uncultured Smithella sp., assembly GCA_964351355.1. Lineage (GTDB taxonomy): Bacteria > Desulfobacterota > Syntrophia > Syntrophales > Smithellaceae > UBA8904. The sequence continues at coordinate 4,231 of CAYGNV010000164.1, read as the reverse complement.
TATGATCAGCCATATCGACTACGAAAAATTCGGCAGGGAAGTTTCGCCGCTCAATGCCATTCTTCTCAGCCTGTCGTCGGAATTTCATCACGCGACTGAACTCGAAGCGGCGGAAAATATGGTTTGGGATAATATAGAAACCTTCCGGTCATTGTATTGCGACATCTTTTGATTTCTATTGACAGGCAGAAGATAACTTGAGTAATATCCAACATCAACTATATGGCAAGGAGGAGCGCTCCAATATGGCCGAGCTATCGAAGGAAATTCTCATCCATCGGTCTGAAATAGCCAGGCGCGTTCAGGAATTAGCCGATGAGATTTCCCGTGACTATGCCGGGGATGAAATCCTGATGATCGGCGTTCTGAAGGGTGCTTTTATTTTTATGGCGGACTTGGTGCGGGCGATATCCACTCCCTGTCATACGGATTTTATCCGGGCCGCCAGTTACGGCGCCGGATCTGAAAGTTCTGGCCATATTGTAATTACCAAGAATGTGGAACTGGCCATTGAAGGACGGAATGTTCTGATCGTTGAGGATATTGTCGATACTGGTTTGACGCTGCGGCATATCGTTGATACTTTAAGCCTTAGAAATCCGAAATCAATAAAGGTCTGCACCTTTCTAGACAAACGAAAAAGAAGAAAAGTTCCCTTTGAAGCAGATTATGTCGGTTTTACCATGGATGATGGTTTTATCGTCGGCTATGGATTGGATTTCGGCGAACAGTATCGCTTTTTGCCCGATATTTACGTGATTCAAGACGGAGTTGAACAGAAAAAAGAGGGAAATCAGTGATTATACAATGCAAGCAGTGCCGGACAAAATTCCGTTTTGGTGATGCTCAAATGGAAGGCGACGGTTTATGGATGCGTTGCAGCATTTGCCAACATGTTTTCTTTCAGGATAATCCATTAGAAATAAGTGCGCCAACCGTCACGGCGCAATCGTCTCCTGACTTTTCACAGGGAATCCCGCCGGAAAAGACAGCCGACCGATTATCCTTTGAAGCTGCAGGCGCTGCGTTTGGCGGACCCACTCTGGATGAAGATATAACCAGCTTTCTTCAGGATGTCCTGGATCCCGAAAAGCCAGCAAGCGACGGGTTGCAAAAGGAATCCAAATTCAGGTCGGCGAAACAAATAGGGATGAACCTTACGGAAATTGAATTTTCACCTGTGCCTGAAAGACTTGATGCCCAGGAGGCTCCTGCGGAAAAATTCGCGCCCCCGGCTCGTAAAAAAAGCAGATTATGGAAGATGGTGCTCTGGACGTTGACGGTTCTGGCCATTATCGCGATACCAATCAGCGTATGTTTTGTCGTTTTTCCGCAGTTGAGCGAGCGCTATATACAGATTGCCCGTCAGTATATCGACGCTTCCCAATATGGGGACAGTCGGTCTGTGGCAGGACAAGTCAAGCTTCAGGATATCCGGCAGCGGGTGGTTAATCATTATATTCTGGGTAATATCCGAATTGTCGAAGGGACAGCGGTCAATCAGGCGAATTTTTCCATTGCCCGCATACAGGTTAAGGCGGAGATACTGGACGCCTATGCGGTTGTCTTGGGCGAGCGGGCAAGCTATGCGGGGAATGTTCTAAACGATGAAGATCTCACCAATCTGTCCGAAGAAGAAATTCTTAAAAGACTATCCTCGCCGGGAGGCCAGGACAATTCCAATGAGCGGGTGATTCCCAACGGGCGAATTCCTTTTATGATTGTTTTCACCCAAGAGCCGCCGAGTTACATCAAAACAACGGTTATGATCTCCGGCGCGGAGCGGTTGCTTTAAAGATGAGATACGAAGGAAATATTTTCCGGCCCTTCAGCGAAGCCGCGAGCTACCTGCTTCAGTGCACGATAGGCTGCTCCCATAATCAATGCACATTTTGCGGCATGTATAAAGACGTAAAATATCATGTGCGTGAGACCTCTGATATCCTGGAAGATATCCGCATGGCCAGGGATTACTACGGCGATGTGGAAAAAGTATTCCTGTGCGACGGTGATGCGATTGCCATCGAGACGGACACCCTGCTTACAATTATCGATACGCTTTATTCGACTTTCCCCTCGCTGCGCCATATCGGCAGCTATGTGGGGCCGCAAAGCACTTTAACGAAATCAAAAGAGGAATTGCGCGCGCTAAGGAGAGCCGGTTTGACAAAAGCCTATATCGGTGTGGAAACCGGTGATGACGAATTGCTCAGGAAAGTCAAAAAAGGTGTGGGGTACGATGAGATGCTCCGTGCCGGACGCCTGCTGGTAGAAGCCGACATTAATTTGTCCGTCATGGTTTTGCTGGGACTGGCTGGCCCGGGCGAGGCCTCCGTTCGTCACGCGCTCGCCACCGCCAAAATCTGTAATGAGATGAAACCCCAGTATCTGGCCGCTCTGACCGTCACACCTGTGCAGGGAACGGTTCTCTACCGTCAGGTGCAGAAAGGTGAATTTCAGTTGCTGGATCCTTTTGAAACCCTGGCCGAGATGAAACAGATTTTTGAGAATATAACCATGGACAATCTGAAATTTGTCGGCACGCATGCTTCAAATTATCTGCCCATTACAGGCACGCTTCAAAAAGATAAACAAAAAATGATCGCTCTGGTGGATAAGGTTCTGGCCGGTCGGGACGAAAGACTGCTCCGGCCGGATCATTTGCGTGGCCTTTAAAAACAACCGATGCCGTGTCCACTCGTTTTAAGCTATACACTACGAGCCATGAGCTATGAACTATGAACTATGAGCGATAGCCTGATCTCATTCTATTTAACAAACAGATAATAAAGCCGCCCTTCGCGGTATGTTCCTCCGGCAAGTTCACCGGCACGGTCGCCAACGCCCATATACACATCGCATCTGCCCGGAGCCCGGATAGCGCCTCCAGCATCCTGATCCAAAGCAAACCCCACGGGCTTCTCCAGATCAACCGCGGCAAAGGTAAACATCGCCCTGGGATAAATACTCTTATCCGTTGCAATCGTCCTAAACGGCGTGACCGGCTCATTAATAGAACCTTTGGGGTCGCCTTTTTCGAACCTGAAGAAAACAAACCGGGGATTTTTATTAAGATACATATCGACTTGGTCAGGGTGGGCCTTAAAATAATCAATCATGGCTTTAAGATTGATATTTTTGGGGGCAAGCTTTCCATCCGCTATCATTTTATGCACGATACTTTCGTACTCCCAGCCATTATGAGCGTCATAGCCGATCGTTTCGATCTGTCCGTCTGGCATACGGATTTTGGCCGAGCCCTGCACATGCACAATGTAAACCTCAAACGCGTCGTTAAGCCATACAAGCTCATTGCCGGCAAGAATATTGGAATTTTGTAAATCCTGCCTGCTTGGGTATTTTCGGATCCGGCCGTCGGGCCCCTTTTGGCCCAGAATCGTCCCTTCATGGCCTTTTATCAGATCATCAGGCGACTTGTATAAAGGATACTTGAAGCGGTCTGTGCGTGTGAGCGAACCATCAAAAACCGGCGTATAATATCCCGTGAACAACACTGTCCCCTGATTATCACAGCCGACCGAAATATACGTATCGAATCTTTTTTGCAAAACCTCGTTCAATTGTCTGGGCGGCAATCCCGAAGCCACAAGTATTTTCAGTTCCTGCAGACTTCTTGTCGCCTGTTCATGTGTGATGTCGCCGTAAGGATAGAACTTTTTGCTGGATGGTTTAGCCATGTAGTTCAGGCTGTTGGTAATGGCTGCAAGCAGGCCGTCTGTATCAGAGAAAGCCAGTGTGAAGTCGGGAATCTGGCTGGGATCGGTAATTTTTCTTAGTGCCAGCTCACCCGGTGGCAATGGACGAGAATAATCTTTTTGATATTCCTTGTGGTCAATCACAACAGCACTACGCTTTTGTTGGCAGCCCGACAAAACTAAAAAAGCAATGACCAATAACAAGCCGATAAAAGTAATTCTGATTTTCATAGCGGAAGCATAAGGCAGCGAGACGTGGATGTCAAAAGAAATTTTGACACATCGTGGAGGCAGACATCAAACGATCTCGTGATGCTTTTCGTTGTCCGCCAGTTCGATCGATATTTTCCGGAACTCTTCCTGAACTTCGAGAAACGCAACGATCACGCCAGGATCAAAGAGCACTCCCTTCAGTTGAACGATCAGGGCGACGGCCTCTTCATGGGTAAAGGGGGGTTTGTATACCCGCTGGCAGATCAGGGCGTCATAAACATCTGCCAGGGCCATGATTCTTC
>CAYGNV010000163.1:3000-5599 GCA_964351355.1 uncultured Smithella sp. | reverse complement strand
TACGCCATCACCCAGGGCAGCCTTGCGGCCAACAGCAACTACACCCTTGGCTATACGCCCGACAACCTCATCATCACAGGTGCTGCAGCGGAGCCCATTTTGGGTTTCAACGCGGAGCAGGTCGTTTTTGCGGGCGTCATTAATACCGAATTCTACTACCGTCCGGGTAACTTCTGGCATATCTCTCTGAATCCAAACAACGCCGACCCGGGATTCGACGTGATGAGGGGGACGAACGATTTGAACGCGCGTTTGAGCAGAAACTTGAATGCTTGCGATTCTGTTTCCGGGGGAGGATTTTGTGAAACCTGGTCATTCCCGCAGCAATTCGAGAAAGCCGATGAAAAATGAGTATTTGTACATGATTTACACGGTTTCAGGAGAGGGGGCGACATGCCGTCAATGATCAACCGCATGGGGCTTGCCGTGGCGTTGCTGCTGCTGATATCGACGCTTTCTTTTGCACAGACACAGACAGAGCGTTTCGATATCGATCGTTACAATATCGAGGGCAATACGCTGCTTGCACCCGACGAGATCGAAGCGGTGCTCAAGCCCTTCACCGGCAAACAGCGCGAATATGGCGACCTTCAGCGCGCGATTGAAGCTCTCAGGCAGCACTATCGCACCAGAGGGTTCAGCGTGGTGTGGGTGGTTGCACCCGAGCAGGACCTCGACCGGGGCGTCGTCAAGCTACAGGTCATCGAAGCGCGTATCGGCAAAGTCACGATCCAGGGCAACCGCTTTTTTAATGATGCAAATATCCGATCCAGTCTGCCGGCGCTCAAGGAGGATGTTTCGCCCAGAGCAGGGGACATCTCAGCGAACGTGCAGCTTGCCAACGAGAATCCGGCCAAGCAGGTGGACGTATTGTTGCGCCCCGGCGATAAACAGGGCGTGGTGGACGCCACGATCGACGCCATCGACGTACGGCCGCTCAAGGCCTTTCTAACCTTCGACAATACCGGCAACTCGCAGACAGGCGATTTCCGGCTCGGCGTCGGCCTGCAGCATGCCAATCTGTTCAACCGCGACCACATCGGCACGTTCAACTACGTCACCTCGCCGGGAAAGTGGGACCAGGTCAGCCTCTACAGCGGGAGCTACCGCCTGCCGCTTTATTCGTGGGGCGATTCCATGGATTTCATCATCGCTTACTCGGATGTCAGCGCCGGCACAACGCAGACCGTCGCGGGACCGCTCACTTTTTCCGGCAAGGGCACGGTTGCAGGCTTGCGCTATAACCAGTTATTATGGCGGCGCGGCGAATACTCGCACCGGATCGTTTACGGCCTTGATTATCGTGCCTACGAGAATGAATGCGCCCTCGGCAATTTCGGTGCGGAAGCCTGCGGGCCGGCCGGGGTCGATTTTACCGTGAGTCCTGTCAGCCTGGCCTACAGTGGCAATTGGGCAAAGCCCGGGCGGATTTCCGACTTTTATGTAGCCCTGTCGCACAATATTCCTGTGGCAGCAAAGGGAAAGGAAAGTGATTTCAGGGCGGTGCGTCCGAGTCCGAATGGTGGAAGCGGTGCTCCTTCCCGTTACACGATCCTTCGCTTTGGCGCCAGCATGGTGAACGCCTTTGAGAGCAATTGGCAGGTCCGCGCCGCCTTCAGCGGACAGTACACGCCGGATGCCCTCGTACCCGGCGAGCAATTCAGCATTGCCGGCGCAACCGCCGTCCGCGGCTTCCTGGAGCGCGAAATTGTCCGCGATAACGGCTATATCGCCAACATCGAACTCTACTCGCCCAACCTGGGGGGTAAACTCATACCCGGCGAGGGCAACCTGCGCGGTTTGCTCTTCTATGACATCGCCTGGGCGACCAATAATCCGTTGGACGGGGAAGGGAGACAACCGATATCGATCTCCAGCATTGGCGCGGGTTTACGCTGGAATATCCAGAGGAACTTCAACGTGCGCTTCGATCTGGCGCGGGTAATGGAAGCAGGCGGGAGCAAAAAAACCGGTGACCTGCGTATGCATGTCTCGGTCTATGTCGGATTTTAATTTCGGATCACCATCACGGGGGAAATGACGGGATGCGGCGGCCCTTGGCATCCACATGAGTATCTCAATGGCGAGGATAAATAGACCCGGAATCATCCGGCCGAAGATCAAAAGAACCGGCCTGGACGATCCACCTCCCCTCAAATGATCCCTCAATATCTTGAGGTTCCGCCAAATATTGAGGCCAGGCGAGGACGCTCCTCCTTTTATGCTCTTGGCATTCATTAATACAAGAGTGCTGTTATTAAAGGGAAAATAAATGATTCTGGTTTTCCCTCGGCCGTTGGCAAGTCATTTGCTTTTACCCCCTTTAACGATGGGTCAGCCTCTTGCGGTCAAATTGAATTCTTATGAGTTTCAGGACAGGCGGACTCTTTCATGAAGGTCTATGAACGATTTTCAGGGAGATGAAAAAGGGACAGAACATCGACCATTTTGGGCGGCGTCTCGCTTGCGGGCGGCATCGTGTTGGTTCTCATCGGAAATCGAGCCAAAAGATAGAACATTGGAAAAAGATATGCATTCCGGTCCTCGTTCCGGTGATGATTACAATTCCAATTCACGGAGGATATGATGAAAAAATTAT
>CAYGNV010000163.1:0-2900 GCA_964351355.1 uncultured Smithella sp. | reverse complement strand
AAGGGGAAAGGTCATGATCAAGGCAAGGGATGGAAGCGCGGACATGATAAAAAATAAACGTACAGGCGAAATATCCGCCATAACAGCCTCCTTCCGATCATATCCCTCAATATCTTGCGGGTGCACAGGATATTGAGGCCGGAAGACGTATTTTATGCTTTGACGCCGTTGTCTGCCGTTGACCTTGCTGCCTGTTATTAAAGATGAATTTATATTCCCGGGTTTCAACCGGCGATTGGCAAGACGTTTATATTGAGACTTATATGATACTTGTCATCATACGCATGAACGTCCTTTCTGAGAAGCGCACGGAGCTGTCGCAGACACTTCGCTCACTGTCTGATTCCATCAAGGCGGAAAAGGGGTGCCGGCGCTGCGACTTCTGCCAGAGCCTTGAGGATGAAAATCGGCTCTTTCTTCTTGAAGAATGGGACACCCTTGAGAACTTCAAAATCCATATGAAGTCCATCCATTACAAGGTTCTCAACGGGGCAATGAACCTTCTTCGAGAGCCCTGTGAAATGATGTTCCACGCCGTTTTCCACCCGGCGCGGCTAGAGGCAACTTAGGAGGAGATTTTATGGATAAATTGCTGTTTACAAAATGTCTTCGATGCAGTGGCGCCGTAATCTACGACAAATTTTACGGACTCCATGAGCATTACTGGGGATGGAAATGTTTGATCTGCGGGGAGATCGTTGACCCGGTGATTCTGGCGAATCGGCAAATGATGCAATCGAATCAGGAGATAAACGTCCGACGGGAAAGAAAGGCAAAAGGATATGGCGCGGCTGCCTTGGGATGCGAGACGAGTCAAAACAGAAGAGCGTAGGCAGAAGGGGATAAGAAATGATTCAAGTATGTTGCTACAAAAACTGTGGGGTTTATGGAGAAAAGGAACCCCTGACCAATAAAGAAATAACACATGGGCTGTGCCCAAAACATTTTGAAGTCTATTTAACAGAGATAAAGGTTAAAATGGAAACAAGGAAAGGAGAACAACGGCATGGGACTCATCCTGATTATCATCCTGGTCCTTCTGCTCATCGGCGTTCTGCCCACCTGGGGCCACAGTAAGTCGTGGGGACCTTATCCCAGCGGCGGAATCGGATTAATCCTCCTGATTGTGGTGATCCTGTTGCTGATGGGACGGATTTGAGATTGCTTTGCGGGACATGAATTGAAGAAAAAACAGGCTCACGCAGGGCCTTGAAAGGGGAATGTAACATGGAAGAGCATGAAAAACCACACTGTCATTTTTTCACGGGATTGTTGATTGGAGGCGTTTTGGGTGCGTTGGCGGGCATTTTCTACGCTCCGAAATCCGGAAAAGAACTGAGGTCCGATATCAGGGAGAAAGGGAGCGAAATCTTGAAGGATGCAAAGGAAATATATTCCGACGCGCATACGAAAGCAAAAGAGATTATTGCGGAAGCCAGGCATCAAGCCGGGGAAATGAAAAAAGAGGCGGAGAGTCACCTCTCTGAGGCTCGCCAAAAAACGAGAGATATCTTAGCTCGCGACGAGAAGAAATAGAAAGAGGCCGGCGAATCGGCGTAAGATATCATCGTGGGGAAACGCCTGAATAAGGCTTCCGCTACTTTTTTGTTAAATGAATATGGGAAGATACATGTGTTTTTGCTATCGACCGTCCGGAAAAACCGTATGGTCCGCGTGGTCGGACTGCATTGGAAAAGGGGTATCGTTGCCCTGCTTGTTTGCGTGACGGTCGCCACGGCCGGTCTTGCTGCAGCCGGATTCCATCACATCTATTTTGACCAGACCCAACTGCCTGACATCGGACCATTCGCTCGTTTTGAGTTTCCTGCAATCGGCCGCGTTTATGATGTCAATGGTCGGCCACTGGTTGAGGTGTCGAAAGAGTACCGTCGGAACATCCAGTACGAAGACATTCCGCCCATTGTTCGTGATGCGATCCTTGCCGCCGAGGACAAGAACTTCTTCACACATAGCGGGATTGACTATTCCGTATTTCCCCGCGTCATGGGAAAAGTCAGGATGACGGCCCTGGTCGCAAGAATTACAAAGATCGGACGGAAGGACAAGGTGAACAGTCCGGCAATCTTTCCGCACGGCGGGTCGACGATCACGCAACAGCTTGTACGGTGTCATTTTCTCAAGTACCTCACGAGTTTTCAAAATCTGACGGCTCAAGAAAACAGCGACCAGCTCCGACAGGGCTTACTTTTGCCCCGTGCGCTGTCCTACATGGTCGGATCGCGAAGCGCCAACATGCTGGTTCGGAAGCTGGAGGAGCTGCGACTGTCGTTGTGGATCGAAAAAGAGATGCAGGCGCGTTATGGTTCGAAACGCCGCGCCAAGGAAGCCATTCTGGCCCGATACGCAAGCGTCATTTACATGGGAAACAGTCGGTACGGATTCGCGGCGGCAGCAGAATACTATTTTGGCCGGTCTCTCGCCACATTTACGGTCGATGATGCGGATAAGGCGGCGATGCTCGCAGGCATCGCAAAAGCGCCCCGTACGTATGCGCCCACTGCGAAGGAAACGGAGAGAGTCTTGATCCGTAGAAATGAAACGCTGGGGCTCATGGCGAAAAACGGTTATATTTCCCGGGACACGTTGAGGGAAGCTGAGCAGCGCCCGCTTTCGGTGGTCTCACGACGCAAGGACAAGATGCTCCAGGCGCCTGCGGTCGTGGAAAATATTCTTGATGAACTGCAAGACCACCCCGCCGGGCTCAGTCCTGAAGACCTTCGCCATGGACGCATCCATGTTTATGCGACGGTGGACGCCCGTTTACAGCGGATCGTCAACGAGGCGCTGGAGTCCGGCCTCGATCTTTATGAAAGGCGACACCCGGGCGCCAAGGGCCTGATCCAGGGCTCTGTCGTCGTGCTGAGGAACCGGGATGCCGG
>CAYGNV010000162.1:0-5670 GCA_964351355.1 uncultured Smithella sp. | reverse complement strand
AGGTGAGATCATGACAAAAATACTGGTTAGCATTGTAATGGGATCGGACTCCGATTTGCCGGTTTTAAAACAAGCCGCCGAAATCCTCGATCAATTCGGCATTGGATACGAAATGGATATTGTTTCGGCGCATAGAACGCCGGATAAGTTATTCCATTTTGCTTCTCGTGCGCATCAGCGCGGCATAGAGGTTATTATCGCCGGGGCGGGGGGCGCCGCTCATCTGCCGGGCATGGTCGCCGCCATTTCACCCCTTCCGGTGATCGGCGTGCCCGTCAAGTCGTCTGCTTCCATCGACGGTTGGGATTCGGTGCTCTCCATTCTGCAGATGCCGGGCGGTGTTCCGGTGGCAACGATGGCGCTCAACGGCGCAAAGAACGCGGGCATTCTGGCCGCACAGATCATTTCAGTTGCCGACAAAGATGTTCGGGAAAAGATTATCCAATACAAAAAAACTCTTCACGACACCGTTGAAGAAAAGTCCAAAAATTTTCATAAATGATGGTCTCGTAAAAAGTCACAAATCACCCTTCGACCCTTCGGCAAGCTCAGGGCTCAGTGCCCCTCGTTCCCAAGCTCCAGCTTGGGAACGCTCTTGCGTGTTTCCCGAAGCTAGTGCTTCGATGGCATTCGATGTTCCCAAGCCGGAGCTTGGGACCTAAACGAAAATTTATATTTCAAGACATGAGCCCATTCTTTTCTCACGCGTTATACATTTCGTAAAAGATATTGACAAATTGTATAACTTCTGGTAAGTGTTTACCATGATTAATCGAATAGCGGAAAAAACCATTCGGAATCTACTGCGTGGATTTCCCATCGTCACGTTGACAGGCCCTCGTCAATCGGGCAAGACAACTCTGGCCAGGGCAGTCTTTAAAAACAAGCCCTATGTATCGCTGGAAGAACCCGATGTACGGCAAGCGGCCAAAGAAGATCCGCGTTCATTTCTGGCGCGCTTCCCCAACGGCGCTGTAATAGATGAAGTGCAGAGGTCTCCGGAAATTCTCTCCTACCTTCAAACTCTCGTCGATGCCAACGGACGCATGGGTCTTTATGTCCTGACAGGTTCTCAGCAGTTTGGATTGATGTCGGGCGTCACCCAGTCTTTGGCCGGTCGCACGGCCTTTGTTGAATTGCTGCCGTTTTCTGTTCCGGAATTGACCGGTGCAAACAAGCTGCCCGCCGGTCTTGACGCCATGTTGCTGACCGGCTGTTATCCGCCGATTTACGACAGGGCGCTTTCGCCCGCCTCCTGGTATAGCGCATACGTCACGGCGTATGTTGAACGCGATGTCCGGCAGATGTTGAAAATTCAGGAATTGGAAACCTTTCAGCGTTTCGTCAGGCTTTGCGCCGGACGCACGGGGCAATTGCTCAACTTGTCATCTCTGGCAACCGAATGCGGCATTACCCATAACACCGCCAAAGCCTGGATATCTGTTCTTGAAGCAAGTTATCTTGTGTTCTTACTGCGACCGCACGCAGTCAGTTTTAATAAGCGTCTGGTCAAGATGCCGAAGCTTTATTTTTATGACGTGGGTCTTGTCGCCTGGCTTTTAGGGATCAGAACGCCCCAGCAGTTGGAAACGCATCCCCTGCGCGGTCATGTCTTCGAAACATTTATTATCGCGGAGCTCATCAAATCTCAGCTAAACAGAGGCGAAAAGCCGGCCTTCTTTTTCTGGCGGGACAACAACGGCAACGAAGTGGACTTGATTATAGAGCAGGGTGCAAAATTAACGCCCGTTGAAATTAAATCAGGCCGTACTCTCACCAATGAATCATTTAAGGGATTGGAAAAGTGGTGCGCCCTGGCCGGTGCGAAAGCCGGGGGATCTGCCTTGATTTATGGCGGAGACGAAACTTATAAACACAAGGGTATCAAGGTTGTGGGCTGGAAAGACTGCGGCAAACTGCTCTGATGAAGTTGACAGGTCAAGAAAAATTGGGGTCTTGAAATATTATTCCCCCTTGTTCCCAAGCTCCAGTTTGGGAACGCTCTTGCGTGTTTCCCGAAGCTAGTGCTTCGGTGGTATTCGATGCTCCCAAGCCGGAGCTTGGGAACTAGACGAAGTTTTCTCATGACCTGATGAGCCACGCCCATGTTTACTTTGATTCTTTGCGCAGATTATATTTTATCATTTTGAGTTGTAAGCCCTTGCGGCTCAAGCCCATACTCTTGGCGGCCTTCGTGACATTAGCACCAGATTCCTCCAGACACTTGATAATCATTTGACGCTCCACATTTTCCCTGTGGCTGCGCAGGAAACCCTTAAAGGGCTTTTTGTCTTCCTCACTAGACATCGCCACGGAGCTTTCCATACCGATAATAAATTCCGCCGGTATTTCGTTCAAAGTGAGCTTGTTGCTTCTGGCCAGCAGCATCATTCGTTCGATCAGGTTTTCCAGTTCCCGTATATTGCCTGGCCATTCATAACGCAAAAGCATCTCCTTTACTTCGCTGTCAACAGTTATCGCGAGATCTAGTTTTTTGTTGAATTTATCTACAAAATAATCAACAAGGGGCAAAATGTCTTCTTTTCTTTCCCTCAGAGGAGGTACGACAATAGGGAAAACATTGAGGCGGTAATATAAATCTTCACGAAAATTTCCCGAGCGGACGTCCTGCAATAAATTTCTATTGGTGGCGGTAATGATCCGCACATCCACCTTGATTGTTCGCAGTCCGCCGACTCTTTCGAATTCATGTTCCTGAATAACGCGCAAGAGCTTTACCTGTATTTCCCGTGGAATTTCTCCGACTTCATCCAGAAATAGAGTTCCCTTGTGGGCTATTTCCAGTTTCCCCGGTTTGGTTAATATTGCTCCGGTAAAGGCGCCCTTTTCGTGGCCGAAGAGTTCGCTTTCGATCAGAGTTGGAGAGATGGCTGCGCAATTGATTTTAATCAGAGGATTATTTCGGCGCGGCGAGTTGTAATGAATCGCATCCGCCACCAGCTCTTTGCCGGTGCCAGTTTCTCCGGTAATAAAGATGGTGGTTGTTGTCGGGGCAACTCTTTTAATCGCATCGAATATCTCCAGAATGGGTTTGCTGTTGCCGATAATTCCTGTTCGTTCTATTTCTTCCGGTGGTAAAAACAATTCGTTTTCATTTAAGGTTCGGGTTTTAATCGCTTTGGAAATAACATTTTTAAGGTCATCGAGTTCAAAAGGTTTGGTAATGTAATCGAGGGCGCCTTTTTTGAGAGCTTCCACGGCTGTGGCAACAGTCCCGTGCGCCGTAATGATGATTACCGGCACCGCCGGATACTGTTCAGTGATGCAGTTGAGTAATCCCATACCGTCGAGATTGGGCATTTTTAAATCTGTAACAACGACATCAATTTTATCTGCTTTTAAAATTTGCAGAGCTTCCAGGCCATCGGTAGCGGAAGCGATGCTGTAACCTTCTTTTTTCAGCATGGCTGAAAGTACCAGCCGGATATTGAATTCATCATCAACTATCAGGATTTTATTCATGGCCTGTAATTATAATGGGTTGAATTTTTAATCAAGCAAGATTGTATATTAAATTAATGAGCGCACATTAAGGCGGATAAAAAAGACACTTCCTTGTCCGGGAATCGATTTTACCCGGAGCAGCCCTCCATGTTCTTTGATTATCTTGTGGCAAATCGCCAGGCCCAAGCCCACACCCCTTTCTTTAGTGGTGAAAAAGGGCTTGAAAATATTCTTTTTGGTTTCTCTACTCATTCCCTGGCCGGTGTCACGGATTTCTATGCCGATAGCGTTGCCGGCGCCGGTTTCAATTTGCGAGGTCCGCAAAGCCAGAACGCCCTCTCTGGGCATCGCTTCAATGGCATTGAGAGCAATATTTAAAATTACCTGCAACATCTGCTGTTCATCCACTTCAATATCGGGCAGATTGTCGGACAATTCCTGAACAATGGATATTTTTCCGGCCAGTTCATTGGCGGCGATGACGGACACGGCCTTCCGGATGAGTGTATTGATATTCTGTAATTTAAGCTTCAGGGTATAGGGGCGCGCATAATCAAGAAACTTGCTGACAACGGCATTGAGTCTGTTTACTTCCTCGATAATCACATCAAACAGCTTCTGCTGTTCTTCCGTAGTCGCTTCGGTCTTCAGATACTGGGCAGCACCCTTGATCGATCCCAACGGGTTGCGAATTTCATGCGCGAAAACCGGTGCCATTTCCGCCAGCATCATGGATTTCTCTCGCTCCAATATTTCGTCAAACACATAAAGTGAAGTAAAGACATTCTGGCTTTCCGGATAGAAGTAGGTGTATGCTTTTTTCAGAATTATTTTAATAGGAGTGACCGAGATGACGATCAGGAAAGAGGCCATCAGTAGGCTGGTGAAAGAAGGTAAAGAAGTATCTTTGGAAAAGCCGGCGACAACATAAAAAATAATCACTCCGCAGATCGTGCTGACACAAATGACCAGCGCGCGGGCGAAAAAATCATGCAGCTCGTTTAGTTGTGGATAGGCAATAATTAGCAGAATGAAATAAAGCAGGGAAGATAAAACAATGCCGGTGATCGGCGGAAAATCAAAACCGACATATTTAAGAAGATCAATGCTGCACAGTGCTACGGCAATGGGACAGGCAAAAAGCAGGTAGCGTAGGCGGTTTTTTTCCACGCTGAGTGGCAGCTTTTTTACACAGCGCAAAATGGCGATATAGCAGATTCCCAGTGTGGCAAAAATGTAGGTCAGAACGGATGCGTGAAAATACTGCCATTGACCCAAAGGGGTGAAAGCAAAGAATGCCAACAGAGAACTCATGATAATGGCGAATACGACGAGGCCTCGCGTCAGCATGGATCGATCATAGGTAAGATAGCGAAAAAACCGGAAAGCAAAGGGCGCGATGGCCAGCATTCCGATATATTCAACATTTGTCCAGAAGTCCGGGGCAAAAAAATTTTGGAGAAAAATACCCGCCTGGGATGCGAATATGGCTAAACACAAACCGATAAACGAGGCTTTTAGTTTGTCTTTTCTTTTGGTAATCAATAAAGAGATGGCAATAATAAAACTTGTTGCCGCCAGTGTTAATGCATCCATACTTGTTTAATATGTTGTAGCAGATAAAAAAGCTAGTAGAAATAATACCGGCGTAAAGTTTTATCGGGCGGAACGGACCGGATAAAAAATATTTGTTTATGAATTTGATGGTGCTTCAAAAAAACATGAAAAGAAGGGACACGGTTTGCTTACTTTGCAGGATAATTCTACACTGCGAAGCATACTACACAGTGTAAATTTGTTTACGCATAAAAATCCATTTCCCCTGAGTATTATATACGCCGCAGTTTAAAAAATATTTAATTTAATCAAATCATTATGACTTTCATAAAAAGATGGACTCTATGGCATAGAATCTGCTTTCACCTTTAGCACCTGTCATTAATTAATTCAATGATATTGTAACCGAGACCAATGGACCAAGACAGGGAGGAATTCTTGATGAGCAAAGATAGATGAAAGCCTATTGCAAGATACAGGAAAAAGCGAAAGATGCCGGCATTTACGCGTCACTGGCGAAGAATACCTGCGCAGAAGCAGCCGTTTTCTGTTCAACCGAAGGTCTGCATCTGCACGGCGGTTATGGGTTTACTGCGGAATACGAAATATCGAAACTGTCGCGCGACGCGCATATCATTGATATTTATG
>CAYGNV010000161.1:4533-5718 GCA_964351355.1 uncultured Smithella sp. | reverse complement strand
CCGGCCAGAACCGGTCCTTATGGAACAGGCCACACGATTATTCGAACAGGCCTTTTGTGCAGTCCGTGCCTGTTAAAAAAATGTCCAACTAAACAATGCATGGAAGAAATAATGCCCGGCATGGTCTTTGAAGCAGTAGAAAAATTGGTGGGAATAGCTCGTAGCTCGTAGCTCGTAGCTCATGGTGGATTGATTGTAAGGTTTCAGGTGTTCTGTTTTACGTGTCAGGCAGTATTATCGTCATTCCGCGTGTGCCCTTCAGGGTAGGCAAGCGAAGCGCGATCCGGAATCCAGGAATGTAAAATGATGAATCAAGCAAAGAGCCGGCAGCCGCAGGCGGCAGAAAACAGATTTTACTTAAAACGTAAACCGTTGAGCTATTCTTCCATCCACCATCCACCATCCACTATCAGCTATCTACTATCCACCATCCCCCTTGCTCTACTCCTCGCCGTGCTGCTCTTCATCCTGCATTTTCCGCCGCCGACCCATGCGGCCGCATCGATAAACGTTTCCCTGGAAAGCGATCTTTACCGCGACATGGAATTCTGGGCGGCGGAAGGCCTTGTCGGAAGCCAGTTGTATTCCATCAAACCCTTTGCCGGAAGTGAAGTCGGCAGGCAACTTATTGAGGCGCTGGATAAATGTTATACTCAGAAAACGCCGTCCGCAACGTGCAGGAATATTCAGACGCGATACAGAAAACTTTTTGATGCGGAAATAACCGAGGCGCGATCCCCCGAAAACATCAACAACCTGTTTATCAAACCCGTGGAAGCTTTTTCCGCTTCCTACAGCTATCTGAAAGGCCCTTTCTCCATTTTTAACAATGAGGGCATGCAATACGGCGAAGGCCACAACGCCATGATCCAATTTCAATCGCAAGCCAGAGTCGGGCGCGTATTTTCTTTTTTTGTACAGCCTGCCTTCATCTATAATCAGCATTTCGGCACTGCCGAAGACGGCAGCCGGACCGACGTACGCCTGCATAAGGGCTATGCAAAGCTGACGATCTTCAACGTTGAATTGCAGGTAGGCAGGGATTCTCTGTGGTGGGGCCCCGGTTATCACGGCGCGCTGCTCATGTCCAACAACGCCCATCCCTTTGACATGATCAAATTATCCAATCCGGAACCGATCCTTCTGCCGTGGCTTTTTTCTTACCTGGGACCGGTGCAATTCAAC
>CAYGNV010000161.1:0-4433 GCA_964351355.1 uncultured Smithella sp. | reverse complement strand
AGGCACTGAGGCAGACGATTTTTTCGTCGAATGGTCACAAAGTTTTGATAAATTATACTACAAACTGAGCTTTGACCTGGAAAGAAGCGGTTTTAAAACAAAACCTCATACACAGTTAAAAAATCAGTATCTGGGAGCAGTGGGTTACCGGTTTAACAACAACGCGAACATCTCGCTGCGGTACGCTTATGAAGAGATCAAAAACCTCGGCAATGTCCGGGATGAGCGCCAGACGAATCACTTTCTAAGTCTGGAGACCTCCATTTGTTTTTAGTCCAAACCCGATTTCCAGGACAGGGTTGGATTAGATCAGACGGACTATCCTTTATCGTTTCACATTGATCCTCATTCTGCTCCGTACAGTTTGTTGGCCTCAATGTAGCGGATAACGCTGTCCGGCATCAAGTATCTGATCGATTGGCCTTGGTGAATTCTTTCCCGAATATCTGAGGATGAAATATCCAAAAAGGTTGTCTTGCGGAAAAAAACAGAGCAGCCTTGCGGGTCTTTAAAAATTTCGTTTTGCTGATCATAAACAAAACGCGCGGCGATATCGGGCGGCAGGATATGAACCAGACCCTTATTTTCGTAGCCCGGTCTGGTCATCACCGCAAAGTGGCAAAGCGATAAAAGCTTTTCCCATTTATACCAGGTGGTGATCACGTCAAATGCATCCTGGCCGGTAATGAAATATAATTCTAAGCTTTTATCATGGGTATCTAAAAAATATTGGACGGTATCCATCGAATAGGATTTCCCCGGCCGCAGGTTTTCCACATCCGAAAAATAAAATTGATCATTACCTTCGATGGCCAGGCGCATCATTTGCGAGCGATGTTCAAAGGGCGTGATCACGCGCGCTGTTTTATGCGGTGGTTCGGCTGCGGGGATAAAGATGACGCGGTCCAAATGTAGCAGGGTGATCAGTTCCTGGGCGGCGCGCAGGTGACCGAAATGAACCGGGTCAAATGTTCCGCCGAAGAGCCCCCACTTCATGTGCGAACCTGGCCGTCGCCGTAAATAATAAACTTGGACGTGGTAAGTTCCTCCAGTCCCATCGGTCCGAATGCATGCAGCTTGGTGGTCGAAATGCCGATTTCCGCGCCCAATCCCAGCTCAAAGCCGTCACTGAAGCGAGTGGAAGCGTTCACCAGCACCGTTGAAGAATTGACTTCATTCAAAAACCGCTGCGAATTGGCATAATCTTTGGTGATAATGGATTCCGTATGCAGCGATCCGTATTTTTCAATATGCGCGATGGCTTCGTCGATAGATGGCACAACCCTCACGGCCAGAATCAAGTCCAGATATTCCGCGTACCAGTCTTCTTCGGTTGCCGCGTCGATATTTTTCAGGATATTTCTTGTTTTTTCGCAGCCCCTGAGCAGGACGCCTTCTTTTTGCAGCCTTTCTGCGGCCTTCGGCAAAAACGCGGGGGCCATGTCCGCATGAACCAGCAGGGTTTCCAGCGCGTTGCAGACACCGGGACGCTGCACTTTGGCATTGGCGCAGATATTCACGGCCATGTCCATGTCGGCTCCCGCATCCACAAAGATATGACAGACGCCTTTGTAATGTTTAATAACGGGAATCTTGGACTGGGCGACCACGGCGCGGATCAGTTCTTCGCCGCCGCGCGGAATAATCAAATCAATATGCTCGTCGAGTTGCAACATCGTCGAGACAGCCTCGCGATCGGTAAACGGAATGACCTGAATAGCCTTGGCAGGCAGAGGGCTTTCCTTCAGGACATTCTGTAAGACAGACGCAATAGCCAGGTTGGAGTGAATCGCTTCCGAACCGCCGCGTAAGATGACCGCGTTGCCCGATTTGAGACACAGGGCGGAAGCGTCCACCGTGACATTGGGGCGCGATTCATAGATAATGCCGATCACCCCCAGGGGAATACGCATGCGACCGACTAAAAGGCCGTTGGGACGGCGCCACATGGACGTCACCTTTCCTACCGGATCAGGCAGCGCCGCAACTTCACGCAGCCCCTGCGCCATAGCCTCAATGGTGGCATCTTTGACTGTCAGCCGGTCAATCATGGCTGCGGAAAGGCCCTTTTCGCGGGCGCCGGTCACATCCCGGCTATTTTCGGACAGGATAAAATCACGATGGCCGATGAGCTCATCGGCCATGCGTGAAAGCGCGGCATTTTTTGCGTTGGCGGAGATACGGGAAAGAGGACGTGATGCCGTAAGCGCGTCTTCGGCTATTTTTTTTACGGCGCCTTGGATATCCATTCTGCTTCCCCTACTTGAATATTTTAAAATAACTTGCAATTTCTGTAATTATTGATAAAAGCCGCATCAACTGTGAATAATGGGAACCGTTCGAAAAAAAATAATCGTGTTGATGCTTATTCGCGCATCGGTTGAAGTTATATTTACAAGACAAAAGGATATGTGTCAAGGTCTTTGCCCGGATGAATTTTTATGAGCCGATTGCGCATCAAAGCCGGAAAAAAAGCTTACGAAATCATTAAAGACGGCGGATTTAATTTTGACGCCGTTTCTGCTTATTACGGAGCGGCGGTAGGGCCGCGCTGGCTTGTCGCCAGCGGATTTGATCTGACGCTTCTGACGCAAAATCTTCTGGGACGATCCAGATCCGTGCATCTCATCGGATCGTCAGCCGGCGCCTGGCGTTTTGCCGCATGGCTGCAACCCGAGGCCGCCGACTGTTACCGGAAATTCATTCACGCCTATATCACAGTCGGCTATACCCGAAAAGATACGCCGGCGACCATTCTGGAAAAATTCTCTCACATCATGAACGCCTATATCGAAGATGACGCCCTGCCCTTTGCCCTGGCCAACAAGCGCTATCGTTTATCCGTGATCACGGCCCGCGCGCGAGGCCTGGTCGCTTCCGAAACATACCTGTTGCAGAAAAGCGCTCTGGCCGCCTGTTACGTGCTGAATTTTTTTAGCCGGAATAATCTGTACTATTTTGCCGACAGGGTTGTTTTCTACGAAGGCTCCAAACCTCCCCCTTTTTGTTTTCAACCGCAATTCCAGGGCAAATATGTACGGATAAATGAATCAAATTTCAAATACGCGGTGATGGCCTCCGGCGCGATCCCGCTTATCGTTGCCGGAGTAAAGAATATTTTCGGCGCGCCCCGCGGTGTTTATCGCGATGGCGGCTTGATCGATTATCACCTGTCGCATCAGTTTGCTGCAAAAGAAAATGAATTAGTCCTTTTTTTCCATCACCAGGAAAGGATTATTCCCGGCTGGCTGGATAAGAAAAATAAACGGCGCATACCGGATGATCAAACATTGAATAACGTTGTGATGGTTCTTCCATCGCAGAGTTTCATCGACCGGCTGCCGTCGGGCAAAGTCCCGGATCGGGATGACTTTCTGACCTATATCGACAAGGGCGCTGAAAGAATTGCCCGCTGGAATAAAGCCGTGGAATTATCCGCGCCGCTGGGTGAGGACTTTTTGGACCTGGTGGAAAGCGGAAAAATTCGGGATGTAGTAGAAGAAATATAATGATTATTCAAGAACTTCTGGATATGTACACATCCTGCACCCTTTGTCCGCGCGCCTGCCTTGTTGACCGGACAAAAGGTGAGTTGGGCTATTGCCGTCTTCCCGCGGGTATTGTTATGGACTGTGCGCTGGCCCACGCAGGAGAGGAACCACCTCTTTCAGGCACACGCGGCGCCGGGACCATTTTCCTTTCTTCATGCAACCTGAGATGCATCTATTGCCAGAACTATCAAATTTCCCACAGTGCGCAAGGATGTGAGTTGACCGTTTTGCAACTGGCCAAAGTCATGCTCGACCTGCAAAAAACCGGCTGTCACAATGTCGAACCGGTGACCCCGACGCATCAGATGCCTCTGGTGATGGAGGCTCTTTGCATGGCGCGTGCTCAAGGCCTCACCGTTCCCTTTGTTTACAATTGCGGCGGTTATGAGAATCCCGACATCATCCGTCTTCTGGACAGCATGGTGGATATTTATCTGCCGGATTTCAAATACGGACTTAATCAAGATGCCGAACTTTTCTCCGGCGCGCCGGACTATCCGCGCTTCGCCATGGAATCGATCCGGGAAATGGTCCGGCAGGTCGGCGATGACCTGAATGTGGAAGAAGGTGTCGCCACGCGAGGGATCATCGTCCGCCATCTGGTTTTACCCGGAAGGCTGGAAAATTCCCGGGAAGCACTGAGGATTTTGAAGAAAGAAATATCAACAAGCGTCCCGATCAGCCTCATGTCGCAATATACACCCATGGCAAATATGCGCTCTCATCCACTTTTAGGCCGCAGAATCAGCAGCGCTGAATACTCTCAAATACTGGATTATGCCCTTGGTCTGGGTTTTGAAAATCTATTTGTTCAGGATGTCAACGACGACGACCTGACTCCGGATTTTGATCGTGCAAATCCATTTGGTTCGTAAAGGTGGC